>CALZHO010000009.1 GCA_945787425.1 uncultured Bacteroidales bacterium | reverse complement strand
CTCGGCATGCACTTGTTTGGAGATCACACCGAAAAGCGAAGAGTTGCGCTTCTGCGTCTCGGACTGCGGTTGCTCGTTGGGGTGTGTGACTACATAAGCATGGGTGCGCCCGTTACGGGTGCGGTAAATGACCTGCTGGTGCTTGGAGATCGAACCTGCTACGGCTCCAATAGGAGCATCAAGGAGAATCTTTGCCATGAGAGAAATGAACTATAAGTGATGAGTGATTCGTTTTTGCGCTGCAAAGGTAGTGAAAAATGGGCAAACGACCAAATTTTCGGGGCAGAATTTGCCGTTTTTGTGCCTTTTTTGTTCCTTTTCTCTCAGGGGTGTGGTATTCGTGGGATATTCGCGGGGTATTCGTGTGGTATTCATATGTATCGGTTATGTATCGGTTATGTATCGGTTATGTATCGGTTATGTATCGAAACAGATAGCGAGTAAGCGATAAGCGACACATGTTTTTCGGAGAAACATTTGGTGATGTCCGTAAATTTTACTACCTTTGCAGTCCGATTTTTTGTTGAACAAAGAATGTTCAGAAAAAAAAGAAAAAGGAGACAAAACATTAACGGGATTGAAAATTAACGACAGCAGAGCCAACCATTCCAAAGTGCCCAAAAGCAAAAAAAACGTTATAGTACCCAAAAGCAAAAAAAACGTTATGGAAGAGACCATTATTTTAGCGATAGAATCCAGTTGCGATGATACCTCTGCGGCCGTCCTCAAAGACGGCATACTGCTGAGCAATGTCACCGCTTCGCAAGGCGTACACGAGGAGTTTGGAGGCGTTGTCCCCGAGCTTGCCAGCCGTGCACATCAACTGAACATTGTGCCCGTAGTGGATGCCGCCCTCAAACGTGCAGGTGTTGAGGCGAAGGACTTGAGCGCCATTGCCTTTACACGCGGGCCAGGGTTGTTGGGCAGTCTGCTGGTAGGCACGAGTTTCGCCAAAGGACTCGCACTCGCACAAGACATACCCCTGGTGGAAGTGAACCACCTGCAAGCGCATATTTTAGCCCATTTCATCGAGGCAAAAGGCGAGGATACCGGGAACCAGAGACCAGGATTCCCTTTCCTCTGTCTATTGGTGAGTGGAGGAAACAGTCAGATTGTGCTGGTGAAAGACCACTACACGATGGAGATAATCGGGCAGACGATAGATGATGCCGCAGGCGAAGCGTTCGACAAGTGCGCGAAGATCATGGGACTGCCCTACCCTGGCGGACCATGGATTGACAGACTTGCCAAAGAAGGCAATGCAGAGGCGTTCCAATTCAGCAAACCCCATATACCCGAATACAACTATTCGTTCTCGGGATTAAAGACCTCGTTCCTCTATTTCCTGCGCGACCAACTGAAAGAAAACCCCGATTTCATCGAAGAAAATAAGGCAGACCTGTGCGCATCGCTACAACAAACAATCATTGACATTCTCATCCATAAACTGAAGAAAGCAGCCAACGATTTGGGCATAAAAGAGATAGCCGTAGCCGGTGGCGTGAGTGCCAATAGCGGACTGCGCAATGCACTCCTGGACTTGGGCAAACGCCATCACTGGAAAGTGCATATCCCACCGTTTGCCTATACGACAGACAATGCCGCGATGGTGGCGCAAGCAGGATACTATAAGTACCTGAAAGGCGAGTTCTGCCCTGTGGATGCGGCGCCGTATGCGAAGACGAGGATATAGGGGGCAAGTTAACAACCACATCAACAACATTGTTTCAACAACAATTCCGCTGGGGCACAACACACCCCAGCGGCAAGGGATAGCAATAAACAAAAATAACGAAATATATAAATCGGCGAATGAAAGATTGGAAAAGACATATTGCTCCGTATGTGGACATCCTATTGTTCGTGGTGGCACTGTTGGCGGCAAACTTCTTTTGGAAATACACCGTGCAGGGTGACGAAGGAGGTAGTCAAGTCACATGGTTTGGCTTAGACATTACACGCCCCTTTGATTTTTTGGCCGCGCATATCGCTGATGCCGTATATTGGGTGGTACATCTGGTGCGCGACACGATTCACCAACTACCCCATAATATATTACGCTTCGACTCGGGCTCCAGTGTACGCATCGTATGGAGTTGCACCGCATTGAAACAGTCGTTTATTTGGCTGATAATTATGCTGGTGGCACGAGGCAAATGGCTCAGAAAACTGTGGTTTATCCCGTTGGGGTTTGTGGCAATATACCTATTTAACATCCTGCGTATCGCACTCATTACCATCATCATAGAATATCACCCCGAATTGTTTGAGTTGATGCACACCTATCTATTCAAGTATCTCTTTTACTTGATGCTATTTGGATTGTGGGTATGGTGGACAAATAGTCTATCCGGCATGCCCAAGCAACGCGACTTCCATTCTCCCACACTGGATGGAGAAGAAGATGCGGCGTATCCTGTTTTGTAACGAAAAATACCGATGGAATGGGAGAAAATCGCTATTCCTTGTCGAAATACTGCGTGTAATTATCCATAAACAATTGTACGGCTTCGGGTAATGGTCCATAGTATTCGCCACCCGAAGCATTGGCGTGACCGCCACCACCGAAAATATCCTTCGCAAACACATTCACAGGACGATTCCCCTGGCTGCGGAGCGAGATCTTAATCTTGGTCTTGCTGCCATTAGCCAAAGCCACTTCGGTAGGATTGACCTTGTCCTCACGCATGAAACAAGAATAGTGAATGTCCTTGATTTGCAACGGCAAGTTCACAATACCCTCCGCATCACCCGACTGGAAATTGAAACGATACAACTCCTTGCGGCTCAGATAGATAAGAGCCGTATGACGCTCAGGGAAAATGCGCATCTTCTGATACAAACAATACCCCATCAGACGCATACGGTCCGCCGAATACGCATTGAAAACACGGTTGTAAATCGCATCCTTATTCACACCCAAAGCCACCAACTCGCTCACAATCTGGTACATCTCGGGGTAATTGGAATTGAAGGAGAAATTGCCCGTGTCAGTCATCATGCCTGTGTAGATACAGGTGGCAATATTTGTTAGATCGCTACGCTGTAGATCGGCTACGCCTGTAGATGGTAGATCGCTGCGCTGTAGTTCACAGATGAGGCGATAGATGAGTTCGCAAGTGGAGGGGGATGAAGGATAAGACAATGTCAAATCGGGAAAATCAGCAGGGTGGAGATGATGGTCAATCATCATCTTGCGGCAAGTGAGTGTCAGCAGCTTATCACCCAACGAACCAATGCGTTTGGGTTCGTTGAAATCGGTGCAAATAACCAAATCTGCTTGGTCAAGAAGAACATCCGCCTCCGCACGGCGCGACTCGTAAATGATATCCTCATCGGCCTTGGGCAACCAAGCCAAAAAATCGGGAAAAGCATTGGGAACAATCACCGACACATGTTTGCCCTGCGCCTCCAAGAAATGGCGCATCGCCAAGGATGAACCCATAGCATCCCCGTCGGGCGACATGTGCGTGAGAATAACAACGTTATTCGACTGATTGATAAACTCTTGTGCGGTGCAAATCTCCGCTTGAGAAAAAATAGGAGTTAGTGCTGTCATTGCCTTTCAAATAAAAATCCGCTACAAAAGTACAACTTTTTTTGCATATATCAAATTTTTTTTGTAATTTTGCGCGTTATTTGTGCATTAAAGCGAAATAAAAACAAAAATATATTAAGCAACAATGAAAAAAGTATTTCTATCAATCGTTTTATTGGCAGGCTCATTGATGAGCTTCGCGCAAGAAGACAAAGTGTTATTGACCATCAACGGCGAACCTGTGATGCTGTCAGAGTTCTTGTATATCTACGAGAAGAACAACCAAGAAAGCAGTTTGGAAAAGAAATCCATGGAAGAATACCTGGATCTCTTTATCAACTTCAAGCTCAAAGTGACCGAAGCCATCGCACAAGGCGTGGACACCACCGAGGCCTTCGCCAAAGAACTGGCTGGCTATCGTGCTCAAGCGACTCCGAAATACATGCAAGATGATGAAGCCATTGATAGTTTGGTAACCCTAAGCTATCACCGCAAAGCGAATATTCGCCGCGCTGCCCATATCGCCATCCAATGTCCGATGGATGCCGATTCTGCTACCTTGGCTGCCGCCGAAGAGAAAATACAACTGGCTCGCGAGCGCGTGACCACAGGTGTGGAGAAGAAAGTGAAGAAAGGTCGCAAATGGATCACCGTACGCGAACCCGAAGCATTTGCCGACGTAGCACGCGAGATGACCGATGACCAAAATGGCAAAGAGAACGGTGGCGAACTGGGGTGGATAGAAGTGTTCCGCTTTGTATATCCATTTGAAGAGGCAGTATATAACACCCCTGTAGGCGAAGTGACACCAGTATTCCGCAGCCCTTATGGCTTGCATATCGCATTGGTGGAAGAAGAACGTCCATACGAAGAAGTACATGCTGCACATATCATGAAAATGATGCCACGTGGTAACAACGCCAATGCCATAGATGCAAAAAAACAAGTGGACAGTTTGTATCAAGTCGTATTGGCAGGTGCCGACTTCGCCGAAGTGGCAACCGCCCATTCCGATGACAAGGGTTCCGCTATGCGCGGTGGCGACCTTGGCTGGTTTGGTAGAGGAATGATGGTACAGCCATTTGAGAACATCACATTTGCCATGAACCCAGGCGAAATGAGTGAGCCCTTCCCTACCCGTTTCGGTTGGCACTTTGTGAAACTATATGAGAAACGCGGCATCCAACCATTGGATAGCATCCGCCAACAACTGCTGGCACAAGTGAAACGCGATGTACGCTACCAAGAGGCAGAGAAAAGCTTCATCAAGAAGACACGCGCTGAATACAACCTGCCTGCCGAAATGACCGACGAGGAGGTACGTGCATATGCCGATGCACACTTGGAAGAAAAATATCCAGACTTGCGCAACTTGGTGCGCGAGTATCACGATGGTATCCTGCTGTTTGATGTATCCCTGCGCGAGGTGTGGGATAAAGCCAACAAAGATACCGAAGGTTTGGCAGCATACTTCAAAGCCAACAAGAAAAACTATACCTGGGATGAACCACGCTTCAAGGGCTATATGATCTACGCCAAGGACGAAGTGTCTGCCAAAGCAGCTAAACAAATCATCAAGACCGCTAACCCAGACTCCATCATGAGCTATATCGACCAACGCATCAACGTGGACAGCGTGACCTATGTGCGCATCGAAAAGGGTCTGTGGACCAAAGGCAAAAACGGCGCCGTGGATAAATATGGTTTCAAGAACAAAGAAACGGATTACACCCCAACGGAGGAGTTTCCAATCGTGGTGCCTGTGGGCAAAGTAATTAAAGCACCACAAGAATACACCGATGTGCGTGGACAAGTGACCACAGACTACCAAGACCACTTGGAAAAACTGTGGGTAGCAAGTTTGCGCGAGAAGTATCCTGTGGTGGTGAACGAAGAAGTTTTATAATCCGAGAGCCAGCAACTGGAAGCCCAACATTAGGTAGTTGGGGTCTGGCAGCCGGCTGCCGCAAAACAAAGAATGAAAATCTGGCGAGGCATAGCAATCGTGGTAGCACTGGTAGCGGTCAACCTACTGGTGCACTGCTTTGTGGTGCGTTGGGACATGACCAACGACCATCGCTATAGCATTGCCCCTACAACCAAACACCTGCTACAACAACTGGATGCCCCGCTGCAAATAACCATTCTTTTGGATGGCGAGTTGAACGCTGGTTTTCAGCGATTACAACGAGCCACCGTGGAGATGGTGGAAGAGTTCGACATAGCGAAAGGCGAGAGGCGAGAGGCGAGAGGCGCAGAGATTGGATATCGGGTGTCGGCAGAGGATATACCACAAGGGCTGCCGCCTACGGTTATTCACGAACGCACGCACAAGGGACAGACGGCACAGACCACCGTATATCCGTATGCATTAGTAACCTACAAAGGCAAAACCGCTGTAGTAGAACTGCTGCGCAACAATCGCGGACTGAGCGGCGAAGAGAACTTGAACCATAGCATCGAGAACCTGGAATTCGCCTTCGTAGAGACCATTCATTCGCTCACGCGCGAGAAAGTGGAGAAGATAGCCTTCTTGGAAGGACATGGCGAGTTGTCGGAAGCCGATGTGTATGATTTGAGTCAAGCCCTATCGCGCTATTACCAAATAGACCGCGGCACCTTAGGCAACGAGACGGGCGTCTTGGACGCATACAAAGCCGTCATCATTGCCGACCCACAACGCCCTTTCTCAGAAACGGACAAATATATTTTGGACCAATATCTGATGCAAGGTGGTAGTATCCTATGGGTACTCAACGGTGTGCGATTTTCCAATGAGACACTCTCGCAGAGCGGTACAACCCCCGTGATTCCATTGGACCTGAATCTAACGGATATGCTTTTCCGCTATGGCGTGCGCGTGAACCCCGCATTGGTACAAGATTTGCAATGCCTACCTATGCCCGTGGACGTGAGCAACGACCCACAACAACCCAATTGGCAACCAATGCCTTGGACCTATGCTCCATTATTACTTACTTCGCAAGCATCGCCTATCACACGCAACTTGATGCAAGTCAGCGCAACTATGGCATCGTGTATCGATTTGGTAGGGGGAGAAGATGGTTTGCAAAAAACGATACTGTTAGCCACCTCATCAGCCAGCAAACTGACGGCTACACCCGCTGAAGTGGATTTAAGTATGTTTAGTGGAGAAGAAGCAGATTTTAAGTATGCATTTATTCCTGTAGCAGTAAGTATTGAGGGTGTGTTCCCATCACTCTATGCTCATTTACTACCACCTGAAGAACTGCAGTTGCATGCCCCTATGCGCAAACAGAGTGAGCCGACCAAACAAGTGGTGGTAGCAGCAGGAAGCACTATCCGAAATGAGTGGCAACAGGGACAACCATTGCCTTTGGGATATGATCGCTATACACAAACACAGTTTGGTAATCGCGACTTCATGGTAAATGCCGTACTATACTTGACCGATGACACAGGATGGATGTCACTGCGACAAAAACAAATAACATTGCGCCTGCTCAACGACCAACGTGCCCGAGAAGCACGCATTACTGCGCAAATAATAAGCATTATTGTACCATTATGCTTGTTGGCATTAGTAGGTGCAGTAGTCATACTGATTCGAAAAAAACGATATACCCAAAAACTATGAGATGTATTTTGAAATATTGCTTGTTTGGCTACTTGTTGATGGGATTACTATCCCCCATACAGGCACAAGATATTATGCCGACTGCCAAAGAACGTGCGAAACAGAATCGCAAGAAACGTGTTATACTCTTTGACAATGACCTGCGAGCAAAAGAACTGGCACCCGAAACAGTAGTTATGGATACTGTAGTAACGGACTCTCTTGCTGCTTCACAGCCAGAAGTAGATAGTACGGACATTCGATTGGCATTCTTATTGCCACTGCATGCAGATGCCATCAAACGAGATAAGAATATGGATCGATTCTATGACTTCTATGCAGGAGCATTGATTGCCATATATGAGCAACAACAAAAGGGACTACCAATGGAAATATTTACTTATGACGTGGGCAAGACAGCCTTTCGCACCAGCGAAGTGTTGCAACAACATCCTGAAATACATCAAGTGGATGCTGTGGTAGGTCCTGCCTATGCACAACAAGTGAGCGTTGTGCTTGACTCGTTGCAACAAGATAGTATTTGGGTGATGATACCATTCTTGTCGCGTGTGAAGAATATTGACACCAAACCCTTTGTAATGAAATTTAACCCCTCGGAGAAGATTGAAGCTGACACCTTAGCACGCTATTTAGCACAGCGAACAGATAGTATCAACTGTGTGCTTGTCGAAGCAAAAGCAGGCGAGGTGATTCCTCCTGGCATCCAAGCATTTCATCAAGCCCTCAAAAAGCATCAAGTGCCTACCTCCAGCGTGTCGCTCAAAGCCATACTCACCGACTCGATTGAGGGAGCATTTCTACCAGAGAAAGAGAACATCGTGGTATTCAACACCGAACGCTATGCCAATCTGCAGACCGTGATGCCCCACCTGCTGAAGGCCTGCGATACCTACCGCATCACCCTCTTCTCGCACTATTCATGGCAGGGCGAGAAGATTATCCTGCCACAACTCTACACATCGGTGTTCACACCGCAACCCACTGTGCCAGAGAGTTACGAAATGCTGTTTGAACAATACTTTGACCATGAACTCAGTTCGTATCAACCACGCTACGACCTCTTGGGCTATGACCTGACAAACCAATTACTGGATATGTTGATACAGCAAAAACGCAACCAAGACAACACCGTCATGCTTCAGGAAGTATGGACAGGCACGCAAGCCAACATACATTATCAACCTACTGCCCCAGAAGGCGGATATGAGAATCATATCGTACATATCATACACCAATGATTCAGCCACGCCGTATCATATTAACCCTACTGCTCTGTACGATAACCATCATGGGTATCGCACAACCCCGTTTGAGACGACCAGAGATATACGTTGGCGCACACGCGGGCGTGATGGCTTCGACCATGATGTTCTCGCCTAACATAGCCAAAATAGACATTATGCAATCGCCTTTGCGAGCAAACGGAGGCCTCGTGTTTCGCTACGCTGGACATAAAGTGTGCGCCATACAAACAGAAATCAACTATATGCCACGCGGATGGCACGAAACCATCCCTCTCGCCGACGGCAGCAGCATGGATTATTACCGACAACTGGATTACATAGAGATACCGCTGCTCATGCACCTTTATTTTGGGAAAGAGTGTTTCCGCGCATTCCTCAATTTAGGACCACAGATAGGGTATTGCTTCCGCGATATAAGCACAGAGTTGCCGAATACTATCGTTTCGCCACAATATCAACCCATTGACAAACCATTTGATTGGGGACTGGCAGGCGGTCTGGGCTGCTACTACCGCACACGCAATATCGGCATCTTCCAATTAGAAGCGCGATTCAATTTCAGTATGGGAACCATATACAACAATCGAAAAGTGGATTACTTCAGTCAATCCAATGCTATGAATTTGAGTTTGAATTTGGCATATATGTGGGAAATTAAAATCAAATAACCCCTAAAAATTTTGAAACTAAAAAATATTAATTATACATGGGAAAAATTATTTCATTGGCTAATCAGAAAGGTGGCGTAGGCAAGACCACCACCTCCATCAACCTGGCGGCTTCATTAGCAGCAGAAGGCAAAAAAGTACTGCTCATCGATGCCGACCCACAAGCCAACACATCTTCGGGATTAGGTATCGAGATACGCGAATTGGAAAACACCATCTACGAGTGTTTGGTGGTTGGTATTGATCCAAAAAACGCTATCGCACATACCAGTTTGCCCAACCTCGACCTTATACCTTCGCATATCGACTTGGTAGGTGCAGAGATAGAAATGCTGAATATTGACAACAGAGAGAACCTGCTCAAAAAGGTACTGGCACCACTGCGCCCTCTGTACGACTATATCCTGATTGACTGCTCTCCATCATTGGGCTTGATTACCATCAATGCACTCACCGCCAGCGACAGCGTGATTATCCCCGTACAATGCGAATTCTTTGCATTGGAAGGTATTGCCAAACTGCTCAACACCATTAAAATCATCAAATCCAATCTCAATCCGTCTCTGCGCATAGAAGGATTCTTGCTCACGATGTACGATGCTCGTTTGCGTCTCTCCATGCAAGTGCATGATGAGGTGCGCCGACACTTTGGTGATCTGGTATTCAACACCGTGATTGCACGTAATGTGCGATTGAGTGAGGCACCCAGTCATGGTATGTCCGTACTGGAATACGACAAAAATAGTAAAGGAGCTAAAAATTATATTAACCTCGCTAAAGAACTGATCAGGAGGAATAAATCATGAAAAAAACATTAGGATTAGGACGCGGATTAGATGCGCTTATTGACACCACACACATCGCCACAGAGGGCTCTTCTACGATTAGCGAGATAGCTTTGGACAAGATTTATCCCAATCCCGATCAGCCCCGCCGTACCTTTGACGAGGAAGCACTAAACGAATTGGCGCAATCCATCAAAGAGCATGGGGTAATATCCCCTATCACGCTGCGCAAAGACGCGAACAAACGATATATGATTATTGCAGGAGAGCGCCGTTTCCGTGCTGCAAAGATAGCAGGATTGGTATCTATACCAGCATACATCCGTACTGCAAAAGATGAGCAGGTAATGGAGTGGGCACTTATTGAAAATATCCAACGCGAAGATTTGGATGCCATTGAGATTGCCTTGGCTTACCAACGATTGATGGATGAGTATAACCTGACCCAAGAACGTATGTCGGAACGCGTAGGAAAGAAACGTGCGACGGTTGCCAATTACCTCCGCCTACTCAAACTGCCAGCAGAAATACAATTGGGTATCAAGGAGAAGAAAATTGACATGGGACATGCGCGCGCAATCTTGGGTTCTTCTTCTCCCGAACAACAACTGAGCATTTACAAGCGAATCTTGCAAAGCGGACTATCGGTGCGCAAAGTAGAAGAATTAGTAAGTGCTATCAAGCCCGACAAGAAAGAGAAAAAAGAAAAGATTACTTACACTTCTCAACAGCACTACCTTACTGAGCGATTGGGCAAAAACGCCAAAATATCTGGACAAAAAATTATTATCACCTTCCGCAACGAAGATGAGCTAAATAGCATTATCGAACGAATACATTGAAAACGGTAGTTCTATACATATTACTTGCATTGTGCGTACTGTCCTTACAAGCACAAACCGCAGACCCGACCAATGACTTTGCAGAGTGGAAGACCAGCAAAGAGTTGCAACAAATGGACGCGAAAGATACGAGCGTGGTACAGGAGTATGACGCCCCTCTGACGGAAAAAGAAATCAACCGACTCTTCTGGAAACCCGACCCTATGCGTGCCGTATGGCTGGGAGCCGTAGTGCCTGGATTGGGGCAGATATACAACCGCAGTTATTGGAAACTGCCTATTGTCTATGGTGGATTCATGGGGTGTATCTATGCCATCACATGGACCAATGGACAATATGAAGGTTACAAATCCGCTTACCGAGACATCTACTATGACATTCAAAATGGTACGGTAAGCGATAGCCCAGACAAGTCATATAATGCGATTCTGCCCGAGGGCTACACCATCAACAGTATGGGTGGTGCGAACACCTATCAAAACCGATTGAAAGAGTGGCAAAATGCCTCGCTGAGAAATCGCGATTTGGCCATCTTGGTAACAATAGTGGTATATGCCCTATCGCTGGTAGATGCATACGTGGACGCACAATTATTCGATTTTGATATTTCTAATGACCTTTCGCTGAATGTCAGTCCGCAGATATACTATGACATGCATAATCAACGAACAGCCGAAGTAAAAGTGGCTATACAATTTTGAATTAAGAATGAGACAATTATTTTATATATTCGTGTTTAGTGTATTGAGTACAACAATCGTAGCTCAAGACTCTATTCCTGAGATACTAAACGACTCAACCCATGAGATACAGAACGACTCCACCCCCGAACTGCTGAATGACACCACTACTCCTGTCTTCTTCGACGAAGCATTGGCATGGTTGGACACCACCGAATGTACGTCTGACACGCTCATCACAGAGTTGCCTGATTCGGTGTATAAAGCACGTTTGCAAGCACTACCCTTCGTGATTGAAGTGCCTTACAACGAGGTCGTTCGCCGATATATATTGCGCTATGTGAAGCATAGCCCTCGCCAATTGGCAAGTCTGCAACGCAAAGCGGAATATTACTTTCCAATCTTTGAAGACATATTGGGGAAACACGAACTACCATTCGAGTTGTGTTACCTGCCTGTTATTGAGTCGGCACTCAATCCTCAAGCACGTTCGCATATGGGGGCGGTTGGATTGTGGCAGTTCATGCCCGCTACAGGCAAGAAATATGGATTGGAGATCAACTCACTCATTGACGAGCGTATGGATCCTATCCGTTCCACCGAAGCGGCATGCCGATTCTTAAAAGCGTTGTATAGTATCTTTGGCGATTGGAATCTGGTGATTGCAGCATACAACTGCGGCCCTGGCAATGTGAACAAAGCCATTCACCGTGCAGGAGGCAAACGCGATTTCTGGAGTATCTATCCCTTCTTACCAAAGGAGACACGTGGATATTTGCCTATTTTCATTGCAGCCTCTTATGCGATGAATTATGCCGATGTGCATGGTATCTGCCCTGCCACCGAGTTACTCTACCCTGTCACCGATACTATTGTGACTACCGAACGCCAACACCTAAAGCAGATTGCTGTAAATTTGGACATCACTATTGAGGAACTGCGCCGACTGAATCCGCAATACGCCCGCGATATTATCCCTGGCGGCAAGGAGTATGCCTTGTGCCTGCCAATGGCTATTTCGGGAGCGTATATTGACCAGCAAGATTCTATTTTGGCATACCAAGCCAAAGAACTGATTCATAACCGTCGTGCCGAGATTGACCTCATGCAACGCACGGGACTAAATGGAGGATACTCTGTGAATGGTGTCACCTATTATAAGATTAAGCAAGGTGACACGTTGGGTGGTATTGCTGCTAAGTTCCGTGTGAGTGTCAAGCGACTGAAATCATATAACGGACTGACATCTGACCTCATACGTGCAGGTAAAACGCTCAAAATACCCAATGTATAACGCAAAGCCACTAACGCGAAACACAAAACGTGAACGAAGTGAATAAATAACGTGAACGAAGTGAACCAAAAGCTATATTATTCCATGACTGAGGCCCAAGAGATGACGGGGCTTCCTGCGAGTACGTTGCGCTATTGGGAGAAGCATTTTGACCAACTCAATCCGCGCAAAGATGGTCATGGTAATCGCTATTATACTATGGCAGATATTGATCTGATTAAGCAGATTAAGTATTTGCGCGATGAGATGCATATTACGCGCATTGAGGCACTACGCCAAGAACTCAAGCAAGGCAAACGTCAAGTGGACTTCCGTCAGCGCGCAGCCGAAATCCTCCAGCGTGTCCGCGCAGAATTGGTGGAGATACGAAGTAAGATATAGGGGATTGGACGCCCATTGGGCTATTGGATATGGGGTATTGGATTATTGTCTTACTGTGATGTGGAAGCAGGCTTGTTTATATTCGTACTTCACATAGATACGACCTGCACGTTGTTCGTTAAGGAGAACTTGACCTAAGACCAACTTTAGATTATCTTGATGCATGTACTCGCGCGTGCGCGTTACCTTATTAAATCGGAAATACGCCAAGTCAAAAGTGGTGCCATAGTTGTGGCAAGAATTAGTGGTAGCATTGATATTACCACTTTTTTGTAGTTTTCTGATATCATCTTTGGTGCGCAGCACACTGGTGACATAAAACTGATAGTGAGGTAAGCCATTGCGCTGCAAAATATCTGCGAACTCTGCACCTATACGCTCTAACTCCGCTGCCGCAGCAGGCACCAGATACGGAATAGAGTGCGTAAGCGAATCCACGATATAGTTTTCGTTGCTCTTGATGAGCTTCAACTGGCTGTGCATACGTGCTGCCTCTTGACGATTCTGCGGAGGAGTGGCTAAACCAATAGCTTTGGCTGCCTGCTCCTGCTTGGCTTGGGTATCGCGAAACTTATCCTTGTAACTAAAGGTGCGACCTGGGTAGGACACCATGGTGTCCTCTATTAGTTGAGTGCTTTGTGTAGAGTGTTCAGAGGAGTGATTGCTACAAGCAGAGAATACATAGATTAGTCCTGTCAACAACAGGACTAATCTTACAATATTGCGGTTTCCCGTTTTCACTATTTTGTTTTCAGTTTGCTTACAAACTCCATTCGAAACCGTCTTTGGTATCTTTGATAGTGAAGCCAAGAGCGGTCAGTTCGTTGCGGATCTTATCGCTGGTGCCCCAATCCTTGTTGCGCTTTGCCTCCAAACGCATATTGAGCAGCATATCCACTGCGCCTTTGTACGCATCCATACCTGCACC
>CALZHO010000008.1 GCA_945787425.1 uncultured Bacteroidales bacterium | reverse complement strand
CTCAACTTCCTCATTTACAAGCCCAAAGACATTGAGTTTATTGATGCCACCAGCGACAGCGGCAGGCGATGCTATATTCGCACACTGAGTATGGTGATGGCATGTGCTGTTCGCGAATTATGGCCCACCTGTGATTTGCGTATCGAGCACCCCATCAGCAAAGGGTTTTACTGCACCATTCGCGAATCACGTGATGAAGCAAAACAAATTACCCCAGATATCGTAGAGCAACTCAAAAGTCGTATGCATGCCATCATTGCAGAAGACCGCCCTATCGTGACTGAAGAGAGGCAGACCAAAGAAGTAATCCGTCTGTTTGGCGAGCGCAAAGAGGGTGAAACCACCCTGTTTGAGACATTAGGAAACCCCTATTGTCGCTACTACCGAATGGGCGATTATATAGACTATTACACAGGTGCCCTCATGCCATCAACGGGATATATCAACCTCTTTGATATAGAGATGTATCAGGATAACATCCTGCTGCGTATTCCATCGCGCAAGAACCCTAACGAGTTGGCAGATCGTAGCGTGCAGGATAAACGATTTGGAATATTCAAAGAGTTTGTGGGGTGGAACAAACTGCTACACATCAGCAATGTGGGTGAATTCAACAAGGCATGTAAGAACCAAAAGAGCTTTGAGATGATTAAGCTTTCGGAGGCATTGCACGAGAAGAAAGTGGCGCAGATAGCCGACCAGATAGCTCATCGTGAGGGGGGAGTACCACGGTTTGTGTTAATCTCAGGTCCCAGTTCGTCAGGAAAAACGACCTTCTCCAAGCGTTTGACTATTCAGCTGATGGTGAATGGCATACGCCCTGTGGTCATCTCCATGGACAATTACTTTGTTAACCGCGAAGATACCCCACGTGATGAGAATGGCGAGTGGGACTTCGAGCACCTGCATACGCTGGATTTGCCACTTTTTCGTCAGCAAGTAGCAGACCTGCTTGAAGGGAAAACCGTTTCACTACCATTCTACAATTTCGAAACAGGTAAGCGCGAGTTTCGAGGAGATACCCTTCGATTGGAGCAAGATACGGTGGTGATACTGGAGGGATTGCATGCCCTCAACCCCGAACTGATGCCTAATATTCCTCGCGAGGTGGTGTTCAAGATTTTTGTGAGTTCATTGACGACTGTTAACCTGGATAATCACAACTGGATTCCCACGAGCGATGTTCGCCTGATTCGTCGTATCGTGCGCGATTATCGCTACCGCGGTTATTCCGCGCGCGAGACGATTGCCCGTTTGAGTAGTGTACAACGTGGCGAAGACAGGTGGATAACACCATTCCAGGAAGAAGCCGATGTGATGTTCAACTCTGCCTTACTCTTCGAATTAGCCGTACTGAAGCGCCATGCCGAACCTATTCTGGACGAGGTGCCCAAATACTGCGATGAATATACTACCGCGCACCGCTTGAAGAAGTACTTGAGTTACTTCGAATCCATACCCGAACGTGAGATACCACCTACATCGTTCTTGCGTGAGTTTGTGGGAGGTAGTTCATTTAGATATTAACATGCGAAAAATAGATATGAAAAAGGCTATCGTCATATTATTATGGGTATTGATACCATTTCATGCGGTAATGGCTCAAGAAATGGATTCCATACTTGTTGTAGATACCACGGACACGATTCTGCTCATCAACGCACCACTCATCATGGACCAAATGCCACGTGTGCGCATCCATCAGGATTCCATCATCACACAAATGATGCACGATAAACGCATGGGACATGTACGAGGAGAACAGAAGAAAGATGGCTTTCGCGTACAGATTTACGCTTCTAATCGCCAACAAGAGGCCAAAAGAGAAGCCACAGAGTTGCAACAAAGCATTGAATCGCAAATTGACATGCCCGTTTATACACTATCCGAGCCACCATTCTGGAAAGTGAGAATTGGCAATTTTGAAACAAGAGAAAAAGCCAATGATTATAAAACCGTTCTGCTGCAATTATTTCCAGAACTTGTAGGTAGTACATACGTTGTACCAGATAAGATTATTTTATTACAATGACACAACCCTTTATTCCCTCTGAAGATACCACGAACGAGATAGCGCAACACGTCACATCGCTGTTGCAACATATAGGCGAGGATCCTCATCGCGAAGGACTGCTCAAGACTCCCCATCGCGTAGGAGATGCCTTGCAATTCTTGACACAGGGTTATCAACAAGACCCTGAGGCCATCTTGCGCTCCGCTCTATTTGAGGAAGACTACCGCCAAATGGTGGTAGTAAAAGACATCACTTTTTATTCATTGTGCGAACACCATATGCTACCTTTCTTCGGCAAAGCCCACATTGCCTATATACCTAACGGCAAGATTACAGGACTTAGCAAGATTGCTCGTGTGGTGGATGTTTTTGCTCGCCGCTTGCAAGTGCAAGAACGATTGACCACACAAATCAAAGAGTGCATTCAAAACACACTCAATCCCATGGGCGTCATGGTGGTCATCGAAGCAGAACATCTATGCATGCAGATGCGAGGCGTACAGAAGCAACACGCCATCACTACTACGAGTGATTTTACAGGCGCTTTCAATCGTTCTGAAACACGGGAAGAGTTTATGAACTTGATTAGAGGCTAACCATGGCAACAGCAAGCGCTCTATAGATATGATTCAAAACAAGATACCAGCACGAGAGAATTGGATTGATTTAGCTAAGTTTGTTTCTATATTCTTAGTTGTTTTGTTTCATACGAATCCACACTTGGATGGATATGTGTTTGACTTCTTGCAAGTACTAAGGATGCCTGCGTTTTTTCTCATCGCAGGATTGCTATTTCATATAGATAAGTGGACACGGTTCTCTGACTTTTTCAAACATCGATTTAAACGGCTAATCATTCCATATTTCTGGTTCTACCTTATCTTTTATGCCTTATGGTTATTGGTAGGACGGAATATGGTAGGCGAGAGCGAATTAGCGATAAGTCCGCTGGTTCCTGCCAAAGAGTTCATCCTGGGCAGACCCAGTATAGTGCTGGGACCATATTGGTTTATTACATGCTTATTTAGCATGCAAATAGTATTTTATTTCCTAAAGAAATATCTTAAATCCAGCGTACTCATCATCATCATCTCCATTATCGGTTATTTAGCACTCGTAGCACTCCACCTGACCGATTTGCCATGGTGTATTGACAAGGCTTTGCAATATATGCCATTCTATGCATACGCAAACATCTTGCGAGCACATATGCCAACCACATGGCCAAAAAGAAGACTGATTGTGCTGCTATTGAGCATCATCACTGTGGTGATACTGTTTGTTAATCACCAAATAGTTTCGTCGGCGTATTGGCATCACATATTGTATATTATTGCAGGATTTTGCGTGATGCCCATCTATATCGATGGTTGCAAGTATGTGTGTAACAAGTTGGAAGTCACGAATTTGTCAAGATGGATTAGATATGTAGGCGATAATAATATTATCACGTTAGCACTTCAGAATTATATCATCGGTTTTATCAAGATTGTCGGCATAGCCACTTTGGGCGTCAATCTACTGACTACCAATCACTATACCCTCAACGTGCTCATTGCTCTTGCAACAATCAGCATTTCGATGGGCGTATCGTTCTTGATCAATCGATACGCACCCTTTATTATTGGCAAACCAACCTGCCTGTTCGACAGAAAAACGAAGGAGGATTAGTTCATAATCATCACTTTGACATGACCATGGGCTTTACCGTCTGCTGTATTACATATGGCAGTATAGATACCCGAAGCCACACGTTCACCCGCAGTATTCGTTGCATCCCAAATCACCTCACCTCCTAAACCAGTCAGCACTTTCACCAAATTGCCGTTCGCATCCAAAATACGCACCTGTGTATCTGCCATCAAGCCCTTGATGACCACTTCGCCTTTGTAATTTGGATGGACGGGATTAGGATATGCATAGATATGGGTAAAATCATCTTCTGCTGGCAGAGCATCACTCATATAGGACATCAGTCCCTCGCCTGTGCCGATAAACACTTCGCCAGTAGTCTCAAGAATCGCAATCGAAAGAATAGTATTGCTCAATAGCGGAGAGTTTTCTGCCGTGAAATGCTCGATAGTCTCTAATCCATCTTCTGAGAGCAAAAATACACCCGCATTAGCCGTACCAATCCATTTGCGGTTAGCACCATCTACAACGATACTGGTAATCTTCTCCTTGTCCAAGAGATAATCAGCCAACTGTGTGCCATCGTTGCGAGGAATAATTACACGCTCACAACGATCAGAGGTAGCAAAATCCACACTGGGAGGAATGAGAAACAATCCCTCATTCGTACCCACCCATATTACTCCATCTAATCCTTGTGCTAAAGAATGTATTTCTTTAGGCATAATCTGCACACCATTTTGATCGTACCAAGTGGTGCGATAGGTCACCTGATCGTCAGCATGGTTAGTGGGTGTACCACGATCGTCAAGCAATATCAGACCTGGATTATAACGACACAGAGGAATCCATTTCCATTGTGGATTACGATTATCTATCATTATTTCACCAGGTGTGTGAAGTACCACAGTAGCTCCATTGTATGCCAGATTAAAAGAATGCCATTTCATCGATTCTCCTTTGGTGTCAATCACATGGACATTCTTTGTTCCATCCGCAGCGCCTGTGTTTAACACCCATAAATACCCTTGATCATCAAATATAGCACCATCGGTACGAGTGTAGCGCTGAGGAAGATTGGGGACAACCGAACGCAATGGACTATTATCTGGTGTATATAGAGCGACACCCTCTTTGCCGTTCATCTCCAACACACCATTACCATAGCTCGTCACGAAATAGTGCTCCTTGTCGTTGGGGTCTTGTGCTACATTCATCAAGTCATGTGGTCTCAATCCGAAGGACTGATTCAGCATATAACTGGAAATATTTGTCCATCGATCGTCTTCAAAAATCATAATACTGCCTGACCTGTAATTCTCTGTAGCCCAACGACCACCCGGAACAACATACAATCGATCGCCGTAAGCGCGCATACGGAAGGCAGTATTGTTCGCAGGGCCTTCTGGATAAAATGGACGTCCCAACTGAGTAGAATACATTCCCATGGTCGAAGTGGCCAGCCAATAATCATTGCCATCCTGCTCCACGTCATAGATAAAACTGTTTAACTCCTGCCATATCAAAGAATCCGTGCCTAACAATGACACACCTTTCATATCCTTAGGAAGAATAAATAACTCGTTATCCGTTGGGCAAATACCCTCAACAAAGAAAGATGTCTTGCAAACTTGCCATTTGGAATCACTATTCACCCACAGGGTGGAATCGCGAACCATGTATAGATTATCATCATACACACACAGATCCTTTGCGTCAGTGCCTGTAGGCAACGGACTGGCTTGCCAAGATGCATAATCCATCAGATTGGACTGCATCGGTGCTACGTACAACGAGTTAGATGATAAGGCATAAATACTATCACCTAAAATGGTGGTCGACTGCACATTCACAGCCATTCCTTCTCCACCCAGAAAATAGGTGTCTTGTATCTCGCGCTTCTGCATATCCAAAACGATGATACCAAAAGTCATAGACAAGTATGCTTTCTGCTCGTGCATATATATGTGATTCACCACTTTTGCATAACTCATTTGCTTAAGATACAAATCAGGTACGTTGTGTATATCACCTTCTGCATCAATAATATCCAGTTGTCCATTTTGGTAACTCACCAATAGGGCATCCGTTGTAGCGTTGTACTCCATTTGGTCAATGCTTGCGCCATTCAATCCCGTTAAGCGGTTGTGGTAACTGATTTCTTGGGATAGTTTATCCACAGAAAGGAGCGAATGGTTGGATAACGCATATACCGATTCCTTCATCGCAACCACTCTGCTAATATTGGAAATGGCAGTATGTACGCGCCATTGGTGCATACGACCATAAGTCCAGTTGTCTTCCGATGTATCAATATACGTGTTAGCCAATACATTGACAGCCAACAGAGTGAGCAGTCCTGCGAAAAGTATTTTTCTCATAATGATCTTTTTTATGACTTTTTATAATCGTTACCTTATTTTAATAGCGCGCGCAGCGCGTGCAACGCGCGTGCGCGATGGCTGATTGCATTTTTTTCTTCGGCAGGTAAAGCAGCGAAAGTGGCATGATGCCCCTCTGGAATAAATAGTGCGTCATAGCCAAAGCCCCCTTCACCACTCTCTTCCTCTGCCATACGACCCTTCACAATGCCCTCCACTTGTTGTGCTCCACGAGCATCCATCCACGTGATCACTGTACGAAAACGTGCGCTTCTATCCTGCACGCCTGTCAGTTCGCATAGTGCTTTCTGGCGGTTGCGAGCATCGTTGGATGGCTCACCTGCCCAACGTGCCGAATACACACCTGGGGCTCCGCCCAAAGCCGCTATTTCCAGTCCTGTATCATCCGCAAAAACGCCCCACATCGTGGTGTCAATACCTTGCTCCACTAA
This sequence comes from uncultured Bacteroidales bacterium, assembly GCA_945787425.1. Taxonomy (GTDB): domain Bacteria; phylum Bacteroidota; class Bacteroidia; order Bacteroidales; family Paludibacteraceae; genus Colicola. The sequence continues at coordinate 7,902 of CALZHO010000008.1, read as the reverse complement.
CCATTGCCATACTACTTGTGCTTTCAGCATCGAATTGGCTTCCAGGGTTGTACCAGTCTCATCAATCTCGCTATCAAAACCCACTTCGCGCAAACCCAGCACTTCCATCGGTGCAAGAATCTTGCGCACTTCTTCCAACTTATGGGCATTATTGGATGCAAAAACGATTTTCATTTTTCGAATTTTCAATTATTTCCCTGCAAAAGTACTATTTTTTATGCAAATATCAAAATATTTTGCCGCTGATTATGCATATTCCACATTTTTTTTGTACTTTTGCAAGCGACAACTAATTTTTAATCGTCCATTAAATATGAAAAGAACAAAAATGTTATTGGTAGCGATGGTGCTATTCGCTACACAGATGTTGGCTCAAACTCCTATCGTGGGTGAGTGGATTACAGTAGATGATGCTACTGGCGAACAGACTTCAGTAGTGCGTATTTACCAAGCAGACAACGGCAAGTATTATGGTCAGATTATCGAACTTTTTGGCGAAGGTGCTGCCGCTGCTGTCTGCGTAGCTTGCGAGGGCGCTGAACACAATCAACCTATTGTGGGTTTGACTATCATCCGTGATATGCAGCTGAAGGATGGCGAGTTGCGTGGTGGCAAAGTGCTTGATCCTGATAATGGTAAGTTCTATTATGGCAAAATCTATCTCAAGGATGGCAAACTGGTGCTTCGTGGTTCGTTAGACAAAGCGGGTCTTTTAGGACGGAGCCAAACATGGTTGCCTAAGAACAAATAAAAAAATGACTGCCGAGGCAGTCATTTTTTATTCCTTTAACACTCCATTGCTTTTGCAATCGCATTGGCTATCTCTGCCATCTCATCTGCGGGCAATGTCATTTTGGGGTTCGCGAATGACATATCACCTTCCTGGCTGATTGGAATCAGGTGCATATGCACATGTGGCACTTCCAGTCCTATCACTGCCACGCCTACTCGCTTGCATGCCACAGCACCTTTGATACCACGAGCTACTTGCTTAGCAAACACCAACATCTCGCTGAGAACATCGTCCTCCAAGTCAAAAATATAATTGGCTTCTGGCTCTGCCAGTTTGGGTACCACCAAGGTATGTCCCTTTTGCAATGGATTAATATCCAAGAATGCATAGAACTTCTCATTCTCAGCTACCTTGTAGCTTGGAATTTCGCCGTTGATAATGCGTGTAAAAATAGTCATAATCTTTCCGTTTTCACTGGCATCAAATGCTGATTTCCAATATCTTGAATTGCAATGTACCAGCAGGCACCACCACTTCTGCGGTATCGCCTACTTTTTTGCCCATCAACCCTTTGGCAATAGGTGTAGTCGTGGCTATCTTTCCTTCCAAGATGTTCGCTTCGCCTTCGGTCACCAGTTGATACACTTTCTCTTGTCCTGTCTTCAGGTTTTGCACGCGCACTTTGGTCAGGATTTGCACCTCGTCCGTTTTGATGCTTGTCTCGTCAATGATACGAGCATCCATGATTTTGCCTTTCAGTATCGCGATGCGACTCTCCAGAACGCCTTGTTCTTCTTTTGCAGCATCGTATTCTGCATTTTCGCTCAAATCGCCTTTCTCGCGAGCTTCTGCTATCGCAGCTATCACGCGTGGACGCTCCACGCTCTCCAAGTGTTGGAGTTCTTCTTTCAGTTTTTGAAGACCGCTTGCGGTCATGTAAGTTGTTGCCATATATATTTATTCGTATTTTCGATTAAAAATCTCACTCGCAATAAATGCCTTGCGAGCCTCCTCTGCATCACTCAAATCTGGGAGCAATGCACTCTCTTGTATTGGTTCTTTTTCTGCCATAATAGTAATAAAAAAATAACGAAAACAACACTTCCATTTTTACGATTCACTTGAAAAACAACGAGAAACTTCCCAGCCTCTCGTTGCCATTAAACCTAAACCTTAACTATGAAAATTTATTGTTTTCGCTGCAAAGGTACTACATTTTTCTTATCTGTGCAAATTTTTTAACAAAAAAATGCGATTTTATCCGATTTTTTTGCTTATTTTGCTATTTTTCCTTTCAAAGTGGCTGCGGAAGCCTCCATTATTTCCACTTTCACCAGTTCGCCTATATGTCTTCCTTCGCGTGGGAAAACCACGGTTTTGTACTGACTGGTGCGTCCATACATATCTTCCTTGCTGCGTTTGGAGAATCCCTCCACCAGCACTTCTACTATTTTGCCCACTTCGCGTAAGTTGCTCTCCAAGGATAGTTGCGTTTGCAAGGCAATGATTTCATTCAAGCGGCGCACTTTCTCTTCTTCGCTGATATTGTCGGGTAGATACTTTTGCGCGTGCGTGCCGGGGCGCTCGCTATACTTAAACATAAACGCCGAATCAAATCCCACTTCGCGCATCAGCGACAGCGTTTCTTGATGTTCTTCCACGGTCTCGCTATGGAAACCGCAGAACACATCCGTACTGATAGCCGCATCGGGCAAGATACGGCGAATAGCGGCTATGCGGTCCAAGTACCACTCGCGCGTGTACTTGCGGTTCATTAGTTTGAGTATCCTGTTCGAACCACTCTGCACAGGCAGGTGGATGAAACGGCACAAGTTCTGGTGTGCGGCTATCACTTCCAGTGTCCTATCCGACATATCTTTTGGGTGTGATGTCGTGAATCGAATACGCATGTCGGGCACCAGGTTGGCTATCGTTTCCAGCAGCATAGAGAAGTCTATCACTTCTTCTTCGCCTTGTTCGTTCGTGTGCGTGTAGCGATACGAGTTCACATTCTGTCCTAATAGTGTCACTTCCTTGTAGCCTTTCTTCTGCAAGTCCAGCACCTCGTTCTTGATGCTCTCCACATCTCTACTGCGCTCGCGACCGCGGGTGTATGGTACCACGCAGTACGAACAGAAGTTATTGCAACCGCGCATGATGCTCACAAACCCCGAAATCGTTTTGCCTATGCGCGCGGGCATAACCTCGCGATAGGTCTCGGTGGTGCTGAGTTGAATATTCATAGCGGGTTGTCCTTGCTGGCAGAGTGCCAATAGGTTAGGGATGTCCATGTAGGCATCAGGACCAGCCACAAAGTCCACACTGTAGTCGCGTAGCAGTTCTTCGCCCATGCGTTCTGCCATACAACCAATCACGCCGATTATCTTGTTGGTTTTCTTTCTGTTGCGCCCGCCGCGTAACTCTTGCAAACGGTTTTGCACTTTCTGTTCGGCGTTCTCGCGAATAGAACAGGTGTTTAGTACTACGATATCTGCCTCAGCCAACTCTTCGGTCATCTCGCAATCGGCAGTCTGCATGATCGCAGCCACCACTTCGCTATCTGCCACATTCATCTGGCAGCCATATGTCTCTATATAAAACTTTTTCATATCTCGCCTCTAACCTTTAACCTTTAACCTATAACCTATAACCTATAACCTCAGCCCCCCATTCATCTCCTCTCGCTCCTTATCGCACCACCATCCCCATTTATTGAAGTACCTGCACATGTTCACTGCGTGTATCCAAAGCATTTTCACGCTGTGGTACGATGCTTTGGCGTGGTGGTGTACCACGGTTGTGTGTGGGAAATACACGGTCAGGTAATCTCGGTGTATCCGTCGTGTCAGGTCTATATCTTCGGGGTACATGAAGAATCGCTCATCAAACAGCCGTGCTTTCTTTACGGCTTCGGTGCGTAGTAGCATGAAGCACCCGCTCAGGTAGGGCACATTCATCATCTTGTCGTAGCCCGTGTGTCGCAACTCGTATCGTTCGTTGCGCTTGCGCATCCAGCTCTTAGGCAAGAACCGCCTACCAAACACATCCAGCGGGGTGGGTAGCCGTTTGCATAGGTATTGTATTTCGCCTGTGGGCGATACTATTTTGGGCATCACCATGCCCACTTCGGCATGCTCTTCGATGAAGGCGAGCAATGTGGGCAGTGTGTCGTCGGTGATTTCAATGTCGGGGTTTATCACCAGGTGAAACGGCACATCGTCGTATATACTCTCTCGGATAGCGATATTGTGCGCAGCGCCGTAGCCTATGTTGCGATTGTTGAACAGGTATTCCACCCGCGCGGAGGCGATGGGTAGCACTGCTGTTGCTTTGGGCGAGTTGTCCACCCAATACACTTTCCTCACGCTGTCGCAACGCAGCAATGATTGGGTTAGTGCGGCCACCTGTGACCAATTGGGGTTATATAGTACGATGGATACATTCAACATTTCTTTGCCTGTCATTCCAAAATCGGGACAAAGGTACTACTTTTTTCTCACATATACAAAAAAAAGAGCTCAAAACATCGTTTTGAACCCTTTTCTCTTCCGATAACCGATATCCAATATCCAATATCTGATACCCGTTACCCAAGTCAATTACTCAGCAGCAACCTCAGCTTCAGCGGCAGCAGCCTCTTGTGCAGCCTCTACGGCAGCAGCAGCGAGTGCATCAGCAGCCTCTTGGCGCTTCTTTGCTACCTCAGCAGCTTTTGCTTTGTTGGTCTCTACTTCTTGAGCGAGCAATGCTTTTGCAGCAGCAACTTTCTTTTCTGCCTCTGCTTGGCTGATTTTGCCATTCTTAGCATCTTTTTGAGCTTTCCATGCCTCGAAGCGTTTTTGTGCTTCTTCAGCGGTGAATGCACCCTTAGCTACGCCACCGTTCAAGTGCTTCATGAGCATAACGCCCTCGCCAGAGAGGATGTTACGAACAGTGTCTGTAGGTTGAGCACCTACATTTACCCAGTACAATGCGCGGTCGAACTTAAGATCAACTTTAGCAGGGTTGCTGTTTGGGTTGTAAGAGCCGATGCGCTCAATGTACTTGCCATCGCGTGACGAGCGGCTGTTTGCTACTACGATGTGGTAGTAAGCGTAGTCTTTGTGACCGTGACGAGCCAAACGAATTTTTGTTGCCATTTGTTTTTTGTCATTTATGAACTACAACTACACGAGTTGCCTGTTCGGGTTAATAAAATAATGAATGGTATGCCTTTTACACGAAAAAGCCCGCAAAGGTACTACAAAAAATGCACATGGGCAAATTTTTTTAGAAAAAAATGTATTTTTTGATAAAAAAGTGCGTTTTGTTAAGATTGCCGTCTCTTTTACTTCTCTTATACCTTCCCTTATTTTACCGACCGATGACCGAGAGACGACCGAGAGAACTCCGACTCACCTCCCTGCCCACAAAAAGTGCTATTTATTGGCTTATGTAACATTTTAGGTACCCAAAATATTACATAAGCCCTTTTTTCAGGATAAGACAGTCTGCTCCTTCACATTCTACAACACAAAAGAAGCCACTGATTGCTAATATTCAATGGCTTCTTTACGATTACTGATGTCTATCATTTAGCAACCGACGAGTCCGAGGAAGCAATTTCTACAATATTGCCTACCACATCTGAAAATATATCAGTTGTTTCAATTTCGCAGTTTTGCTATTGCTCTTGGATTGTTACTAAAAATCAACGATATGTGCCACTTTTTTGTTGCTTACTGTCATAATATGGCTTTGATAGTCAATTTGGCCCAAGCACCGGGCTGCAGGATTCCTCCGTAGTCATAATAATGGCGATTGGTCATATTGGTGCAGTCGGCACTGACTCTCAGATAACGGTTTTGCCAATAGACCGAGCCGTCGAGCAGCCAAACGGGTTGGTAATCTTGTACTATTCCATCCGCATTATTATACTGTCCTTCGCGTTTCTGGAAACGCATGGTCCATGAGGCACCGAAGCCCTTGTAGATACCATGTTCGAGATGGAGTGTGAGTTTATGGCTCAGATAGTCGAGATAGCGCGAGCCGGACTGTTTGAGGTCCAGGTCCAGATAGGTGTAAGCATAGTCCACCGATAGACACCTGAGCCACTGATTGAGGCGATACGCCACACTGAGTTCGAGACCGGTAGCGTTGACCTGCTGCTGATTTTCCGCATGATAGGGCCGTTGGGTATCTTCGGGTACATAGACCCAATCGATGATATTCCGTCCCCAACGGTAGTACCCGTCTGCCGCCACAGACAGCGCGCCCCTGTCGGCGAATTTCCATTCGCCTTTGTAGCCGAGGGATAGCAACCATGCCTCTTCGGGTTGAAGGTTGCGGTTGCCGAGTTGGTTTCCGGCATTGTAATAGAGGTCGGTGAAGGTAGGCATACGCAACGAGCGGTTGGCATTGGCATAGAGTGTACTTCCACGACGGAATGTATAACCGATATTCGCTCCTCCGCCCAGATGATGACCGAAACGGGTGTTGTAGGTGCCATTGATGCCGATGGATGCGGACAAACCTGCATAGTAGAACGTCTGCTCCGCATAATAGTTCGCATGGAAACGGTTGCCCCCTTTGACCAAGTCTAATACGCGCACTTCCGACAAGGGGAAATCCGCTACGTTCGGCACTTGTCCGTCCGGATGGATCGTGTCCCCCAGATTGGTGGAGTGCATGTTCTCGTTGCGCAAGCTGACGCCCAAAGAAGTAGTACCGAGTAGCGAGGCATAATGCGCCGCGACAGCCGCTGAAGCCGTCTGTGCGAAATGGAAATTGCCATAGAGGCGTTGCCCGCGATGCCATTCATAGCGGTCGTAGTTGGCGCGATAAGCAGCCTGTACATCCAGCCTCCATGCTCCCCAGCGATGTTCATAACGGGCGGAAGCAAAAGCCGTGCGTGTAGCATCGAACTGGTCCTGCGAGCCAAAGCCATAGCCCACACCCAGGCCAGCATCCTTCCATTGTGCTCCTGCCTGTACATCCAGTCCGCGCCAACGGGTCTGGAAATAGATATTCGCCAGTTTGAAGTCCGAATTGCGGCACGCTGTAGCCTCTTTCTCCGACGGCGCAGGTGCATAATAGCCATCCGAACGGCTGTATTCGGCGGAGAGATTGAACGCGAGTTGTTCAGAAGGACGGATAGTAGCCGCTATTTCGGGATGGACCAGTCCGTTCATGCCGGCGGTCAGTTGGAGGGAAAGAAGCCTATCTCCGTCCCCTCCTGGAGAAGAGGGGTGATTTTGCTCTGCATAGGGTACATGCTTAGTGACGATGTTTATCGCACCGGAGAAAGCGCCGTGGAGCCTTGCGGATGTACCTTGCAGCACCTCCACACGCTCGATTAGTTCGGTAGAAACGGGGATATTCAGCGCATAATGGCCAGTATGGAAATCGCTGAGGCTGACACCGTTGAGCATGACTAAAACCTGGTCAAAGGTGCCTCCCCGCATACTGATATCCGCCTGTGCGCCGTTGGCTCCTCGTGTACGCACATCAATACCTGGCAGATATTGCAAAATATCCGCTACAGTCTGGATGGGCAACGCCTCGATATCGGCGTGCGTAACCGTGGAAATCAAGCGATAAGCTTCCGAATGAACTTCAGCTTTGTGAGAAACGACCAGCACCTCCTGAAGACTAAGTTGCTGGCTGTTCAAAAGAATGGAATCGTCTGGTACGCCCTCGTCGGCGTCCACTGCTCCCACAGCGGAGAAAAGCAATAATGCCGAAACAGCCATACGCTTTCCCTGTTTGAGCATTTCCAAATCGGTCATATACCCCGCCAAGCGCCCGATTGTCACCTCGCGATGGAGGGAACAGAACGCAGCGTAGGCTTTGTGACAAAACCGACGGAAACGGATTCCTTGTTTAAGAAAAAATAGTTTGAACATAAAAAAACAGTTTTCAGCCTCCGGTCCATATGCCTTCGGCAAAAAAGCGTGCAAAGGTACAAAACTTTTTTGACATACACAAAAAAATCGACCCCGTGGCTCGCCACGCGAGCGTCCTCTAAACTGAAAATGGCGAAAAAGTCGCCCTTTTCTTGCATATATCCAAAAAAATCAGTACCTTTGCCGCGGAATTTTTGTAAAGAGCCATGATGTATTCCATTTTTTGCGTCTTACCCTTTGTGGTGTGCTTGCTGTGGACGATTCTGTTTGCCTTGCGATGGCATG
>CALZHO010000007.1 GCA_945787425.1 uncultured Bacteroidales bacterium | reverse complement strand
GTAGATATGCTTTGTCAAGTGCCATATGCATCGTGGGCATAACCATTCTACACCACTCTAAACCATTCTAAACAACTCTACACAACTCTAAACAATTCTAAACAACTCTCCACCACTCTCCACCACACTATGGGACATAAGAAAAAAAGAAAAATTCGTATTCACCGTGAAGGATATGGCATCATCTTCACACTGACTATGCTTATCTTTACATTCAATGTATTGATGTTTTTGTATGTGCCTCATTGGGCGTTCGCCATTGGGCTAATTCTGAGCGCTACGCTACTGGTATTTGTTACCTACTTCTTCCGCAACCCCACTCGTGTGCTGGAAGTGGGCGATGAGAATTTCTTGATTGCACCTGCCGACGGACGTGTGGTGGTGATTGAACCAACTGAAGAAAATGAATATTTCCACGAACAGCGATTGCAGGTAAGCATCTTCATGTCGCCATTTAATGTGCACGCTAATTGGTATCGAATAGAGGGAACAGTGTTAGTATCCGAACACCAAAAAGGTCGTCACCAAGGAGCTTGGTTGCCTAAATCAAGCACAGAAAACGAACGCTCGCTGGTCGTAATCGAAACCATGTCAAAAGTGCAAATCGCAGTACGTCAAATCGCAGGTGCCATGGCACGACGCATCGTGACTTATTCCAAACCAGGATACCACGCACACCGTAACGAACACTTTGGCTTCATCAAATTTGGCTCGCGCGTGGATATGTACCTGCCACTGGACACAGAAATATTCGTAAAAGTGGGCGAACCTGTTCGCGGAAACGAAACGATTATTGGTAGGTTGAAGTAAATCCCTGCCTTTACACGATAAACTTTACACGTAAAACAAACGAACTATGGATAAATTTGAATCACTATTCGCAGAATATCCCTGCGTACTCACTGATGAGTTAGTCAAGAAGAATACTGCCGACATACTGGCAAAACATACAGAGGAAAACAATACCCGCGAAGTGTGGATGCAATGCCTTCATCAGATAGATCTCACCACCCTCAATGGCGATGACACCACCGAGAAAGTGGCTACAATGGCGCAAAAAGTGAATGACTTTGATGGTCACTTCCCTGGCGTACCCAACGTGGCAGCGATCTGCGTGTATCCCGCTTTGGTAGAAACAGTGCGCGAGGTGCTGACCGAACCTATCGGTATCGCCGCAGTGGCTGCGGGATTCCCTGCATCACAAACATTCCTCGAGGTGAAAGTGGCAGAAGCCGCTATGGCTGTGGCCGCAGGCGCAACAGAGATTGACATCGTCATCTCTATCGGCAAATTCCTCGAAGGAAACTACCAAGAAGTAGTTGATGAGATCTCCGAAATCAAAGCCGCTATTCGCGATGCACACCTGAAAGTAATCCTCGAAACAGGCGCATTGAAAACAGCAGAGAACATCTACAAAGCCAGTATCTTGGCGATGGCTGCGGGAGCAGACTTCATTAAGACATCTACAGGCAAGATTGCCGTGAATGCAACACCCGAAGCTACCTATATCATGTGCCATGCCATCAAGGATTGGCAAGCTAAGACCGGACAAAAGGTTTGCTACAAGCCAGCGGGGGGCGTCAGCACCACCGATGAGGCAGTGCAACACTATACCTTGGTCAAAGAGATTTTGGGCGAAGAATGGCTCAATAATCAGTCCTTCCGCTTCGGCGCAAGTCGCTTGGCAAACAACTTGCTCACGAGTATCATGGGCGAGGAGGTGAAATACTTTTAGGAGATAAGGCGAGAGGCTAAAGGTTATAGGCACGGATTATGGCTAAGATTATATCAAAACGATTCTTCTCTGAGAATGTGGCGGAGCTGGTATTAGAAGCTCCGCTGATTGCGAATAGTCGTCGCGCAGGTCACTTTGTGATGGTGCGCGTGGACAAACATAGCGAGCGCATGCCACTCACTATTGCAGATGCCGACAAGGAACGCGGCACCATCACACTGGTGGTGCAACGCATGGGTGTGAGTAGTTCCAAACTGGTGGCACTGGAGCCAGGCGATGAAGTGGCAAACTTGGTAGGACCATTGGGCAAAGCTACCACCATCAAGCACTTCGGCACAGTGGTCTGTGCCTGCGGTGGCGTGGGTGCCGCACCGATGTTGCCTATCGCACGCGCACTCAAGGAGGCTGGCAATCGCGTTATCACCGTACTGGCAGCCCGCACAGCGGAACTCATCATTCTACGCGAGCAGTTGGCTGCGGTGTCGGATGAACTGATTATCATGACCGATGATGGTTCGATGGGTCAGAAGGGCTTGGTTACTATGGGCGTGGAGCAAGTGATACAACGCGAGAAAGTGGACAAGTGCATCACTATCGGTCCTGCTATCATGATGAAGTTTGTGGCACTGACCACCAAGAAATACAATATTCCTACCGAAGCCAGTCTGAACACCATCATGGTGGACGGTACAGGCATGTGCGGCGCGTGTCGCGTGACGGTGGGTGGCAAAACGAAATTCGTTTGTGTGGACGGTCCAGAGTTTGATGCCCACGCAGTGGATTTCGATGAGATGCTCTCCCGTCTTCGCCAGTACACCGCAGAGGAGAAAAATGCCTACGAAGTATATCAGCACCACGATTCTACTACCAACGACTCTACTCATAACGCTTCCGCCCCCGACGCGAGCGAAGCGAATCGCCCACGCGAAGCCCATAACGCTTTAGCCACCAACGTGAGCGAAGCGAACCTCAAGGCCAAAGAGCGTGTGGCTATACCACGTGTGAAGATGCCAGAACTGGCACCTGAGGTACGTGTGCAATCGCTATACAAAGAGGTGAATCAAGGTCTGACCTTTGAGCAAGCCATCACAGAGGCACATCGCTGCTTGGATTGCAAAAACCCCACCTGCGTGACAGGTTGCCCAGTGAATATCAATATACCTGGTTTTATCAAGCAAGTAGAGGTGGGCAATCTGGTAGGTGCTGCGGAAGTGATTCAACAAAGCAGCACGCTGCCTGCTGTATGCGGACGCGTGTGCCCACAAGAGAAACAATGCGAGGCGCAATGTATCCATGTGAAGATGGGACACGAACCTGTGGCTATTGGTTATCTGGAACGTTTTGTGGCGGATTATACGGCTGCTAACGCCTCTGCCACCAACGTGAGCGAAGCCAACCACCCACGCGAAGCCGTTAACGTGAGCGAAGAGAACAAAATAGCGGTGGTGGGTAGTGGTCCTGCGGGATTGGCTTTTGCAGGCGATATGGCTAAGTTGGGTTACCAAGTGACCGTCTTCGAGGCTCTACACGAAGTGGGTGGCGTATTACGCTATGGTATTCCAGAATTCCGTTTGCCTAACGCTGTCGTAGATCGCGAGATAGAGGGCTTGCGCCGATTGGGTGTGACGTTCCAGTGCGATACGATTATTGGTAAGACACTGACCATAGAGGACCTGCAGGCACAAGGATTCAAAGGTATCTTTGTAGGCAGTGGTGCTGGATTGCCACGCTTCATGAATATCCCTGGCGAGAACCTCAATGGCGTGATGTCCTGCAATGAGTACCTCACGCGTGTGAACCTCATGGGGGCTGCTGCACAAGATAATGATACGCCATTGCTACGTGCGAAAACCGTGATGGTGGTGGGTGGCGGAAATACCGCTATGGATGCCGTGCGTACAGCCAAACGATTGGGTGCACAGCGTGCTATCATCGTGTATCGCCGTAGCGAAGAGGAGATGCCTGCCCGCGTGGAAGAGGTGCGACATGCCAAAGAAGAGGGCGTAGAGTTTATGACCCTGCACAACCCAATCGAGTATCACGCTTCTGAACAAGGACGCGTAGCAGAAGCCGTACTGCAAGTAATGACCTTGGGCGAGCCCGATGAGTCAGGACGCAGAAGCCCTGTAGCGGTGGAAGGAAAGACGGTGACACTGCCTGTGGACCTGGTTATCGTGAGCGTGGGCGTGAGTCCAAACCCATTGATTCCATCCACGGTGGCAGGATTAGAAATATCAAAGAAAGGAACGATAGTAGTCAATGAGCAGATGCAGTCATCATTGCCAATGCTTTTTGCAGGAGGCGATATTGTTCGTGGAGGTGCAACTGTCATCCTTGCTATGTCGGATGGTCGCAAAGCAGCAAAGGCAATGGATGAGTACCTGATTGAGAGTGGGGTGGTGTAGAAGTGTTTAGAGTGGTGTAGAGTGGTGTAGCGTGGCGAGATATTCTTGTTCGCTTTGCCCAGGAGTAGGGTGGAACTCTGCTTTGCATAGCAATCCCAATACAGATAAATCCATAATCGTGCTGTAGCCACTACGCACGATTATTTTTTTTGCTTGCTGCATGAGCGGCATTAGCTGCTCATCGTTCATATGTGGCACCAGCGTGACTGCACCTATCTGCGTAGCAGTAGCTGGACCACCTATCTTGCCTCGCACGATGAAGACAGGCTCAGTGCTCTCCTTAAAACGGGCGATGAGCGATTGCTCAAACAGTGTGCGCTGGGGCTCTAATCCCGACAGAATGGCGATGATTGGAGCACTGGCTTCTGGTTTCTGGACACCAGTCCATTCTTCCGGATTCTGGCTTTTGGCTTCCAAATGGCTGAACCGCGATAGCGGACCAATATACTTGGCTTGTTGGTCAAAGCGATGACCATGTGCCAATGCACCTGCAAGGTTATTTATAGGGTCAGCATAATCGGGTACCCATACTTCGTTATACCTCTTATATATACACGCGTGCAATGCGCGCGCGAGGGGTTGGAATACCCTCAAGCGCTTAGGCAATTGCACATAGAGCTGGTGCGTCATATACACACAGCGCGTCTGGCGCGAGAAGAGCCCAAAGCGATTATCGGAGATGACCAAATCGAAGTGTTCGATCGCCAACTGCTGGCGAAGGTAGTAGTAATCGGCTATAGTGAAGCGTATGAGTGCGGGTATGGCGCGCAGATAAAAACCGCGCTGCTGAGCATTATCGGTATAGCGCAGTTCCAGCGAAGGTAGATCTATGACACGCAACGTGGGAAAAGTTTGGCGAAGCAACAGAATACTCTCACCATCTCCACCCAACACTACTTCATCGCCTGCTGCCAGATAGTGGCGGATAAGCGGGATACAACGGGTGGCATGACCCAGTCCCCAGTTGAGCGGTGCAATCAGAATTTTCATGCGCTGACAATAACATCTATACCTTTTTCTCGCAGAGGAGCAGCTATGGCTTCCATCTCGTGGGCAGGCACTTTGGATAATGTTTGTAGCGGTGTAGCGCGGTCAATGACATAGATCATGACCTGCTTGGGGTGTAATCGGTCCACCATAGCGTACCAAGCGTTGAGTTCTTCGCTGGTGGTGTTGTCGATTGTTTGCCCACAGTATTCACCACGCAGGAAGCAGGTCTGCAACGTGAAATCGCCATCAAACAATGCCAACCATTGTGCAATCTGCTCTACGGTTAGATTGGGATTGACGGGCTTGTCAATCAGGCGCATGGTGGCATCGATGGCAGAGTCCAGTTTCAAGATGCGATTATCGCATAGGTGCAAGGCTTCCAGCACATCTGGTCGCCCGAGTTGGGTAGAGTTGCTGAGTACCGAAATCTTGGCTTGTGGATGGTATTGGTCGCGCAGGGCGCAAGTGTCCTCAATGATACCCAAGAAATCAGGGTGCAGGGTGGGTTCGCCATTGCCACTGAAAGTGATGACATCAAGACTATTAGGCGATAAGGCGATAAGGCGAGAGGCGAGTGCCTCGCGCACTTGTTCGCGGGTGGGAAGGATAGGATGCGAGATGGGCTGATTCCATCCACATTCGCAATACACGCAATCAAACGTGCAGAGTTTGGCAGTGGTGGGCATGAGGTTCATTCCCAAGGACACGCCCAAGCGGCGCGAACGGATAGGGCCATATACGATAGAGTCGAAGAGCATAGAGTGGGGTAGAGTTGTTTAGAGTTGTTTAGAGTGGTGTAGAATTGTTTAGAGTGGTGTAGATGGTAAAGGAATGGGTTATCTGACGATAACACGGTTGCCAAGTGCGCGACAGAGTTGTTGGCGAATTTCCATCAGTTGGGGTTGCTGCTCCAGAATGGCTGTGATGAGTTGCCAATCATTATTGTTTTGCGCCTCTTTGAGAAGACGTTGCATGCTATCAATACGTTCATCCACAACGGTGTATTTAAGTTCCAATAGCAGGCGCTGTACCAATTCGGGCAGAATGGTAGTTTCGTCTTGCTGCACTTCTTGAACCACATTCTCAGAGATACTACGTTTGCTATACATACGGCTGAGTTGGTATTTGTCGGCAATCATGTCCACCGCCAGTTGGCTAATATGGGTGTCAGGGTGGTGCTGGAAAAACACCGAAGCCACGAAGTTAGGCGTCTGGTAGTTGGCGATATATTCATCAATCACCTGCTGAAATAGCGGGTTGGCAATATCGATGCTATCATTCTTCATCTCGGAGATGATGTATTCCCCCGTAGTGATGATTTGGTCTTCCGTTTGATAGAGTACTCGTTCGCCATAGCGTATGAGCACCTGTATGAGATTGAGAATATTGCGCTCTTTGTGTGTAAGGTGTTGCTCTTCGCGTTGCTCCATGGCGGCAGTGATAGTAGGCGTGTCTGGCTGTGTCTCTGCCTGACTATTGTCTGTTTGGCGTTGCTCTGTTTCTTTTCGTTTCTTGCGTTCTTCTGCCTCCTTCTTGCGTATCTCATTCACTTTGCGCGTCAGTACATCTTCGGGCATGGAGAGCAGAGTGGCTGTATCTTTGATATATACTTGTCGTTTGATAATATCAGGAATAACGGCTATCGAGCGCACGATTTGCAGAATCATCTCCGAGCGTTTAGAGGGGTCGTTTTGCGCGTCCTCCATCAGCAGTTGGGTCTTGAAGCGGATAAAATCATGTTGGTTATTGTCCAAGAACTCCTTGAGGTCGGAGGCGTTATGGCTCTTAGCGAAGCTGTCGGGGTCCTCTCCCTCAGGGAGTAATATGATGCGCACATTGATACCTTCCTCCAGCATCATATCTATACCGCGCAAGGCAGCTTTGATACCTGCTTTGTCGCCATCGTAGAGCAGAATGATGTTCTCTGTGAAACGATGAATGAGGCGTATCTGGTTAATGGTCAGAGCCGTACCGCCAGATGCTACGACGTTCTCTATGCCCGATTGCACCAGTTGAATAACATCCATCTGTCCCTCCACGAGGTAGCAACTGTTGTTTTTGGATATGGCTTGCTTGGCTTGATAGAGTCCAAAGAGTTCGTTATGCTTCTCGTAGATGAGCGAGGTTGGCGAATTGACATACTTACCCACCTTGTCGTTCTTGACCATCAAGCGACCTGAGAAACCCACCACTTTGCCACTGACCGACAAGAATGGGAACATCACGCGTCCGCGGAAGCGGTCATAGAGTTTACCGTTCTCGCTCTTGCCGCAGACACCTGTGCCAATGTATGGTGCATTTTGCGAGTCGTTGAGCAGGTATTTCTCTTGGAAACCTTTCTTCTTAGCCACATCCCAGAGGGCGGCTTTTTCGGGGGAATACCCTATTTGGAACTTGCGAATAATATCCTCACGCAGTCCGCGTTGGCGCAGGTAGCTCATCGCCACGGCTGTGCCTTCGGGGGTGTTCCACAGTTGCTCGTGAAACCATTTGTTGGCAAACTCATTGACAATGAACATCGACTCGCGATCGTCTTGCTTCTGCTTTTCTTCAGCGGTGAGCTCGCGTTCTTCTATCTCAATATGGTATTTCTTTGCCAGTTGGCGAATAGCCTCTATATAGGAGCATTGCTCAATCTCCATGATGAAACCCACGGAGTGGCCTGCCTTGCCGCAACCAAAACATTTGAAGATACCTTTGCTGGGCGAGACGGTGAAAGAGCCCGTCTTCTCATCGTGGAAGGGGCAGAGGCCAATCAGATTGGCACCGCGTTTCTTGAGCGATACATAGTCGCCTACCACATCTTCGATGCGAGCTGCGGAGAATATTCTATCAATGGTTTCGCGAGGTATCATAAAGTTTATAGTTTAAAGGCCAAAGGTTAAAGTCTCGAATATTATTTTTCCCAGAGGTAGATACCTAACTTGATTTGCCATTGATCAAAGCGACCGCGGGTGTAAGGTTGGTAATTCTCGCTGATATTAAAGGTTTTTGCTTTGTAGGGGTTGATTAATCCAAAATCATATCCTCCGCGCAAGAAATAACGCTCGTATTGCAGTCCCGCACCAATACCCCATGTGACGTTGAGGCGAGAGAGCGCATAGTTGCCTACAGATTGTGCGTCATAGTAATTTTCTGTGTAATCGTAGCTTTCGTTATTAGGGGTAGTCTGAATATACCATTTGTCTGCTAACGCCAAACCGCATTGCAGAGTAGGTCCAGTGTATAGCATCAACCAAGTGTTCTGCGCAATTTCAAACTTGTATTGCCAGTCCACTACCAATTCCATTTGATGATATTGCCCGCGCGAACGCACTTTGGGATATACAGAAGCAGTGTGCTTAGAAGCCCAGTCGGTATGATTGCCACCAAAGGTGTAGTTAAGTCCCATATTAAAACC
Organism: uncultured Bacteroidales bacterium; assembly: GCA_945787425.1. Lineage (GTDB taxonomy): Bacteria > Bacteroidota > Bacteroidia > Bacteroidales > Paludibacteraceae > Colicola. Next base: position 5,911 of record CALZHO010000007.1, on the reverse strand, counting down.
AAACCCTTTTACAATGGTAGCATCATATACCACACCTACTTTCAAACCATTATACACGGTAGCATTCAGCGTTGTCTCTTTGCCTACTATGGCTGCGTTCAGGCGTGTGATAGGTTGGGTATAGCCCAATTGTACACCCAAATATTGTTTCTCTTCTGCTTGCATGATCCATATATTGCAACATGCAAGAATAACACATAATAGAATTTTCTTCATCGTTTATCTATTTGTTTGATTCGTATTTCTTCTTCTTCGATTCTTTTTTGGGGAATCCTCTTCCTCCTCTTCCTCTTTTTCCTCAGCCGTAGCGGATGTGATGGTCTTTTCTGGTCGTTTGGTTCGCTCTGGATGTAGGAAAATATCGCTCGGTTGGAGAGGTCTTTCATCAATAGCCCAGAAGAATCCGCCTAATGTTTTTTCTGCGGGCAGCGCTTGGTCCAGTGGAATCATAACACCCGTAGTTGCTGTGGTAAACACTACATGGTCAATTTTGCGGTCTGTGAGGTAGAGGCGTACAAAACTGCTTTGTGTGCGATTGACACCAATATATGAGCCGTCGCTTTCGCGTGGATAGAAAACCGTTTCGGCATTACCCTTCACGTCCACCTGATAGACATCGCCATCGCGCACATAGGCAATCATCTCCTTGCCCGCCATCTGATTGAACTCATCTATTCCTTCGCGCTTAATGGCCAAGGCATTATTGGTGCCGTGCATATAATCCACCGTTTCGTCTTTGATATAGATATCAATCTGGTCGGCAGAAATCTGGTTGTCTTCATTCCAGCAGATGGGTAATCCAAAGAGGGTGAGTAGCGAGTCCTTGCCATGATAGCGTGCCGAGTCACAGACAGCTTGTATGTCCTCGCGGTAAATGCGGACATGGTGGAAAGCGCGCAACTGTTGATAGGCAGTGTCTTGCCACAGTGTGTCTGGCGGCAACGCTGTTCGTACGGAATCTACCCATACACTATCTTGCGGTAGCAGCGAGTAGGTTTGATACGGAATCTCTTCGGTCCATAGCGTGTCGGCGTGCATATAGGTAAACATGGTCGAGTCCGACCAATCCAGTAGCATTGCACTGTCTGTGACATACGCTCTGTTGGTCTCTTCCCATACCTCGCTATACTGTCCGTAAAGGGTCATTTGGTTGGCAGAGTCGGTGGATTCAATATTACCAATCGTGCGACCATAGCCGTTTAACTTGTCGTAATAGATGGTATCTCCCGTCAGGGTCATACCATCGGCATGAATGATTTGCGAGCGGTCGAGCAACAGCGATTTTTCGGTTTGGGTGTTGTACCACCCGTTGGTCGAGAGGATAGTCGTTTCCTCTTCGTACAGGATTTGAGTGGGGCCCACTAAATCCGACTGATAACTCTCCGTATTATACCCCAGTGTGTCGGCAGTGAGCACAAACTTGGGATTGACCAGTTTCACATCATCTCGGAACAGCGCTTGGTGATTGTCTGGCGTATATTGTCCCCAGCGCGATGTGAGGGTGTTCAAACTGTCTTTAATCATACCGCCCGAGAAATAGTATGCTATATTCTTTGCGCGGTTGTAGTTGAGACTATCAGTGGTCAAAACGGTTTCTTGGTGGATGAGGCGAACATGCCGACGCATGCGTGCTAATTTGGTATTGCCGTTGTAATACAGTACATCGCTAAAGCCTTCCAGACTGTCGCCTTGTACCATATGCACACGACCAAAAGCATGCAGCGAGTTTTCTTTCTCAAAGAAATAGGCAGAATCGCAATACATCAGCACGGAGTCATGGCGAAAGCATACATCACCGCGCAAGATTTGAGCATCGGGCAGACGTTTCTCATCAAAAGAGAGTGTTCGCGAATGTTCCAGATAAACGAGAGAGGTCTTCGTGGTGTCTTGTGCAACAGCGGACACGCTGCAAAGCCCATTGCCCATCGCCAATAGCCCCAAAATGGATAATATGTATCTCTTGAATATTCTCACCTGTCAGTTTTCACTTTTCTCAATGCACCCAGTTAGGGTATTGGAAATCGCATCCTCGCCAATTAGGATCAATATGTACGTATATCTCTTTTTGCTTTTGGCGAATCCATTTGTCGATGGTTTCGGCGCTGAGTTTGTGGGTCAGCATGTCACGGATTGTTTGGAAGTCATCCGTGAGATTGGCCTTGTGGGAGTCACGTTTTGTTTTTAGGCGTACAATGGCACACACTTCTTTGTTCTTTGTGCGGTCAATCATGGTGAATGGCGTGCTGATGTCGCCCTCCTTCATGTTGTATATTTGACGAGCAATCTCAGGAGGCAGTTCTTGGTACTCAAACTTGCTGGCTCCGGTATTAGGGTTGGTCATAGTGCCACCGCTCATCATGGTAGATTTGTCTTCGGAGAATCGTGCTACAGCCAGTTCGAATGACAAACTGTCTGCCATAATCAGCGATCGAATAGAATCCAGGCGTGTGATGGCATTTTGCTTATCCATATAGGATACGCGAGGTTTGAGCAAGATATGGCGACAATTGATACGTTCACCTTTGCGTTCAATGAGTTGAATGATATGAAAACCATATTCCGTTTCTACAACACGCGATACGCGTTTGGGATCGGTGAGGTTAAACGCCACATCGGCAAACTCGCTTACCAATTGTCCTTTGCCCACAAACCCTAATTCGCCACCACGTTTGGCAGATTCGGTATCTTCAGAGTATAGACGAGCCAACATGCTGAAATCAGCATTCCCGCTGGTCACGCGCTCGGTGAACTCGCGCAGTTGCGACTTGATACGCTCCGTTTCCTCTATAGGAACAGGGGGCTGAATACTCAATATCTGTACTTCCACCTGCGCGGGTATGGTGGGAAGTGAATCAATGCTCAGCGAATTGAAATAGCGACGCACTTCAGCAGGAGTGGGCTGGATGCCCTTGGTCAGTTTGCTTTGCATCTGCTGAATAGTCATCTGGTTGCGCACCGACGTCATCATCTCTTCGCGAATCTCGCTACTGGTTTTGCGGAAGTATTCTTCCATTTTCTCTTTGCTGCCAATCTGCGAGATATAGTAGTTCATACGCATATCCACTTGACTGCTAACAGAAGACTCGTTGGCCTCTATAGAGTCCAATTCTGCCTGGTGCAAGAATAGTTTTTGGATGGCCAATTGCTCTGGGATAACGCAATATGGATCACCTGGTATGGGCTGCCCTTCGTATTGCGCACGGAGTCGCTCCTCTTCCACCTCGCTGCGCAAGATGGCCTCTTCTCCGACTATCCATATTACCTCATCAATGATATTATCTTGAGCTAAACACCCAATAGCCAATAGCCAATAACCAATAACCAAAATTTTACTTTTCATATAATTTCAATTTTCCTTCTTTAATCGCTTGGTTGTACAATGCTTCTCGTTCGCGTTGCAGAAATTCTATTTGACGCTCATGCAAAAGTATGTTTTCAATCTCTTTGCGTGCATATGCCAGCGGCATGTGCGTACCCTCTGGATGTATATCCGTAACTTGCAGAAGAAAAGTGTTAATAGAGTCTTGCAATTCAATCTGGCGTTTGCTGCGCAACTGTTTGTCGAAATCGTTTTTATTAAACGGCAGATATACAATGACTTCGTTGGTACTTTTCCATTCTTCCAAGAAGAGTTCGTAGCCCACGCCATATTGATAAGCAAATTTCTCCAGCCACTCTATGTTTTCCTCCACTTCTGGGTGCTGAATCCTCTTTCGCAATTCTGCCATGTTAGGCGCATCATGAGGTATAACGAGCAGCATGCCTTGGATAATCGTTTCGGGCAGAATAAAATGATTGCGGTGCATGTCATAGAAAGACTGAATCACCGAGTCCTCTATGATGCGAGGCATATACTGCGCGACCAGTCGTTCTTCGTATTCATGCAGATATAGGGAGCGACGATAGTCTTCAACAAGCAATTCTATGGTCTTATTGGATTGATCTTTGGCAATATCATATTCAATGAGGTTGATAGCCCATTGACGAATATATTGCTCAGCTACGCGGGTGCTATCTTCAGGAGTAAGCCCAGCGGTGAGCAACTGTAATTCTTTGAGTGTGATGGTCTTGCCATTGTATTCTGCGGCACTACCACTCAGTCGCCTTTCTTCGAAAAGATGGCAACTATGGAGTGTAAAAATGCCAAGAAGTATGATGATAATTTTTTTCATATCTCGAGCCAATAAACTTTTCAACCTGCAAAGATACGCATTTTTTTCTATTTATGCAAATTTTCTATGTAAATTTGCTGATTATCCACAACCTTTGGTTGTGTGACTGGCTTATATACGGGTGCTTTCACTCCATTGGGTTCTTCGTTGGCAGTGCGGGGCAAAAGGGTGTAGCTCACCTCAATATGCACTTCATCATAGATGCCACTATCCAAAATATGTTGCAGCAGCGTTGTGCCTCCTTCTACCAATACGGAGTGGATGTTGCGTTTCGCTAAATCGGAACAGATATATTGCCAATCGGTGTTGTCGCGATACACAATGGTAGGTGCTTCGTTGGAGAAAATTCGGCTCTCTTGAGGCAATACGCCATGCCTGTCCAAAGTAATGCGTATAGGATTTCTGCCGCTCCAATGGGTGGTTAGCAAACGGGGATTGTCTAATAACACCGTGCGTGTGCCTACCATAATGGCCATATTCTCAGCGCGTTGCTGATGTACTAATTGTTTGGTAAGTGGCGTAGAAATCACCAATGGACCCTCCATCTCCTTGCCTTTCGCCTCTTGCTTTTCGCCTCTTTGCCTATCTATATACCCATCTGCTGTTTGTGCCCATTTCAAGATGACATAGGGTCTATGTTTCTCTTGCAGGCAAAAGAAACGTTTGTTGAGTTCGCGACATTCTGCCTCCAATACGCCTACTATCACCTCTATGCCTGCCTCTTGCATCATGCTCACGCCTCGACCTGCCACTTTGGGATTAGGGTCTAATGTGCCCACTACCACACGACCTATACCTTTACGGATAATCAGTTCTGCGCATGGGGGCGTTTTGCCATAGTGGCTGCAGGGCTCCAAACTGACATATAGAGTACATTGCTTATAATCAATCCCTTCTGGGTGTGCTTCTTCTGCATTGTGTATGCAGTTAGGTTCCGCATGTGGACCTCCATATTGCATATGCCAACCTTCGCCAAGAATCACATCGCCATGGGCACTATGGTGCACCAATACGGCTCCTACCATGGGGTTGGGAGCAACAGAGTACTCGCCTAATCGCGCTAATTGTAAACAACGATTGATATATAATTTTGCACTTTCCATTTTTTTTCGTACCTTTGCAGCGTGAAACAATTGATTAACTATATTATTTCTGAGTTACGAGGATTCTATCCTGAAGAAGAATTGCGTGAACTGGCATATTGGATTCTTGAGGAAACCACTGGTATGACCCGCACGCAACTTCTAACCGACTGCAAAGGTACAACAAAATTTGCACATTTGCAAGAATTAGAAGTTATTTTGCAAAAACTTCGCACGCACGAACCGATACAATATATTTTTGGTCATACAGAGTGGATGGGACTTGACTTGCGTGTTACTCCTGCGACCCTTATTCCCCGTCCAGAAACAGCAGAGTTGGTGGAGTGGGTCTTGTCCGTTTGCGATACCCACCAACCATTGCGCGTATGGGATATCGGTACTGGTAGCGGTTGTATTGCGCTGGCATTAAAGAGGGGCGCTCCTCTTTGGCAAATAACAGGATTGGATATTAGTCAAAAGGCATTGGAGGTCGCAAAAGAGAACGCCCAGCGAAATCACTTACATGTAGATTGGTGGCAGACCGACATCCTATCGCCTATATCCGATACCCCATTCCCGATACCCGATATTATTGTCAGCAATCCTCCTTATATCTGCAATAGCGAGAAGAAAGATATGGATGCACGTGTGCTGGAT
>CALZHO010000006.1 GCA_945787425.1 uncultured Bacteroidales bacterium | reverse complement strand
TTGAGTTTCAATACTTTGCAGCCAATAAACATACCAATAAGCAAGGTACCGATTACCGATATAACCGTAAAGAGCATACCTTCCTTACCCGAGGCGAGTGAGGCTTGAAGGTTCATTCCAAAGCCCAAACCGATGACGGAGTATTGGAGGAGTTTCTTGGATATGTTCTTATTGAATGTGGGGTAGGCTTGTCCGCAAAGCAGGGCAAAGACTAAGCCAATAAACAGCACCACGGGTGGAGTTACCCACGTCGAAAGGAAACGGAGCGCAGGGATATAATCGCAAAGCAGACACAGCGTGATAATGGATAGCAGAGCGATATAAATATGTCGGTTGTATTTGCGGAGCATGGATGTTAATTTTGAATTAAGAATTTTGAATTATGAACTTCCGTTGGTGTATGCATTAGAAAATCTAAATACTCTGCAAAGGTACTACTTTTTTGTGAGACTTGCAAATAAAAATCGCTTTTAGGGCTATTTTTCTGGTATAGGGTGTAAAATGTAAGGTGTTGAGGCAGGAGAATCTTGCGGGCCGAACCGTAATGTGTATTACAAAATGGGGAAACCTTTTCAGGAAAATAGTCAATAGTTTTAGGATATGGGTCAACCTTTTTAGGAAAGCAATAATCTTAATAAAAAGCCTTTTTTGAGATTTTGAGTTCTTTGGTTCATCCTTGGTTTGTCCTTGGTTCGTCCTTGGTCTTTTACCCGAGGGAGATAGGGAAGGTACAAGGGGATGAAATCTTAAAAAAAGGTTAGATTATGTGCAAGGGTTATCCGCCACTTCGCGGATGATGTCGCGGAGGCGGGCAGGGGTGAGGCGGTCAAAACTCTCGCGGTTGGCTACAATGCCAATACCTGCCATCTCTACCGTAGCAGGAGAGAATAATATGCGCTCTGGCTCGGGAGCAAAGAAACACATTGGGCGGGATTCGCGGCGGAAGAAGATGATGGTGTTATAAGATCGCCCTGCGGGCTGTAGATCGCTTCGCTGTAGATCGCCCTGCGGGCTGTAGATCGGCGTTCCGCCTGTAGATTGCTCAGGTTCATACCACGAAACGATATTCCAGCGGGGTTCGTATTCTTCGGCATGAGAAGCACCAATAGTCAGAGAGCCCGTTTGGCTGGCTTCTTCGGGGATGGTGCCTAAAGAAAGCACTTGCTTGACGGCTGCCAAATGGGATTGTAGATCCGTTTCTTGCACCAAGATAGCGTTGGCATAATTGGTGGAGAAATGATCTTCTATCGGAAGGCTGTGGCGAGGCACAGCTTGGAAATGCATATGGTCGGGGGCACTGGCACCGCACATAGGACCATTGTAGAAAATAGTCATCTCGGGCAACTCCTTCGCCAAATGCAACATGGCTTCGAGGTGAGGCAGCAGTTCTTGGCGTTCGTGTACGGAGGAAGAAACGGTGAAGTGTGGAGAGAAAATAGGGAAAGGGTTTACGCGTATATAATAGGTGTGCCCTGTTGGGGATTCCCAATTATGGGTAAGTTGGTTTTCCTCTACGCCATCGGGGCAGAGGAAGCATGCGCGCTTTTGCAGAGCTTCGGGGCTGACGTCCGCCATCACGCTGCGGACGCGAGCAGGGTTGAAAAACAATTTGGCAGGGAAACCATCGATAGTCATGTCTTTGACTTCGACCTGAGATAAGGCTTGATAATTAACGAATGCTCTCCCGTGAGAAGCAAGCTCACGGGAGAACATCTCATTTATTAGTTGAAAAAGTTTCAAAGTTCTAAAAGTTTTAAAGGTTTTAAGGGTAGATTAGTCGTAAGTAGCCCACCTTTAGAACGGCACCTCAGGTGCGACTAAAACTCTTAAAACTTTTTCTACATTTATTTTCCTTCGTTCATTTGGATACGTGCCTTCAACTCCCATGTACGGATACGATCTTTGTACAAGTGGTTGTTGTTCATGGTCACGATATCGCAGTTAGCATCAGAGTTGTCATCCCAACGACGGCAGTTATACACTACGTCATAAATACGACCGATTTGATACTCGCGGCTTACGCGCAAACCAACTGCATAATCCTCACCATACTTGGTGGTTGGGAAGTTGATAGTGCGGAGCATTGGGGTATAGAAACCACGTGGTGCGCCAAGACCGTGGATACGGAGAGCGTTGTTACGACCGTTGTCTGGTGTCCACTCTTTGTGGTCGATTACTCCAGGAGGGATGAGGTTACCATCGAAGTCGGTGAGTTGGTATGTACCTACCACCATTGCGCAGTTTTGCTCAACGAAAGCGTCGATGAACTTTTGTACGGTGTTCTCATCGAAGTATGTATCGTCAGAGTCGAGTTGGATAGCGAAGCGACCGCATTTCTCGTGGTGGAGAGCTACGTTCCAGTTGCCACCGATAGCGTGCCAAGTCTTGTCTTGAGCGATATAAACGAGGTTGTCGTGACCCTCAGCCACGATGCTCTTGATTACATCTACAGAACCATCCTCAGAGTTGTCATCTACAACGATTACGTTGAACTTGTAAGGAGCTTTAACTACTTGGCTGAGCGCGCTCTTGATAGCGGTACCGATAGTACGAACGCGGTTCTTGCAAGGGATAACTACAGTAGCGTCATACTCGAAGCCACCGCCTTGGAGGTCGATGTCTTTGAAGCCAGGAGCGAGGTAACCGTTGATGTCTTTGAGGTGTTGGGTAGCAGCTTGCTCCATCTCGATTTGTACGCCACGGTTCTTAGGATCGACATAGTCGAAGTTCTTCTCGCCAGTGGTACGGTTGTCGAGCTCTACATCGTAATAGAGGTACTCGTTGATGTGCTCCAAAGCGCCCTTTTGGCTCACTTTGAGGCGGAGGTCATAGAGACCAGCGTATTGATAATCTACGTCCATGCGAGCCACAGCCTCTTTGATAGCGCTGGTGCGATAGAAAAGAACAGAACCGAACTCGAAGTCGTCGCGGATAGAACCCAATTGGTAGTCAATAACAGGAGCGTTGGTACGTACTTCACCTACTTGGTTGAAGTGGTCAGAGTAAACCATAGCCGCTTGTGTGTCCTCGATAAGTGCCTCCATGCGCTCAAGCGCGAAGAGAACGAATGAGAGGGTAGTGTACTTGGTGTAGATCAAGGTATACTCGGTGTTAGCCTTCTCAGCGATCTCGCGAACAGTAGCTGTAGAGCGGATGTCACCGTGCAAGAAATGAATGTCAGCTACGAGCTCCTGAGCTTTCAAGTTAGCCACGGTAGCTTGTACTTGTTCCTCACTTTGGAAAGGAATAAAACATGTGATATTTTTCATAAATTTTAATAAATAAAATGATTATTTTCGCTTTTTATCTTCAGCCTATCCTCGGCTTATCTTCGGCTTATCCTCCGCTAAAATGTGTTGCGGAGGAAAGCGAAAGAAAAATGTTAATTCTTGTTAAAGAATGTGGTACTGAACGAATGCTTCGATAGCCTCATATTCCGCTAAACCGAGGTCAGAATACATCTTAGCAGTATCGTGGTTGCGGTCTTCAGCACGTTGCCAGAACAGGCGCTCGTCATCGCCCAAGAATGGAGCAGACTCCATTTGGCTTGTGTGGCGGAGGATAGCGTTACGTTTAGAGCGGAGCTCCTCTGGAGACATTGGTACAGCCATCTCTACGAGGTCGAGTTCCCACTCCATCCATGCACCACGGTACATCCAGATGCGGCAGTCTTTGAGCCACTCGTCCCATGCAGCGGTGTGCTTGAGTTCATCGAGAGCTGCGAGCACAGCGTCGAGGCATACGCGGTGAGTACCATGAGGGTCAGCGAGGTCGCCTGCAGCAAAGATTTGTTGTGGTTTTACCTCTTCAAGGAGCGCTTTCACGATGTCCACATCGGCTTGGGAGAGAGGACCTTTCTTGATGGTACCAGTCTCATAGAATGGCAAGTTGAGGAAGTGGATGTGGTCGGTAGGGAGACCCATGTAACGGCACGCTGCGGTGGCCTCGCCACGGCGGATAAGTGCCTTGAGGTTGAGAATCTCGCGGGTGTCGTTGTCGCCTACTTTCTCGTTGTGGAAGAAGTTCATGTACTCGTCGTACTTCTTCTCAATCACTTGATCTTCAGGAAGGTGCATGAGCTTGTAGCCTTTCATGAAGTCCATGAAGCGTACTACTTCTTCGTCACAAACGGCGATACAACCGCTGGTTTCGTAAGCTACGTGTACATTGTGACCTTGGTTGATGAGGCGTTGGAAAGTACCACCCATTGAGATGACGTCATCATCTGGGTGAGGAGAGAAGATTACGATGTCTTTTGGGAATGGATTAGCGCGCTCAGGGCGGTTGGTGTCATCTGCATTTGGTTTGCCACCTGGCCATCCAGTGATGGTGTGTTGCAGGTCGTTGAATACCTTGATGTTGCACTTGTATGCCGAGTCGTATTTGGTGATAAGTTCGCTCAGTCCGAAATCGTTATAGTCCTTGTTGGTTAGTTTGAGGATAGGCTTTTTGGTCTGCTCGCACAGCCATACCACAGCGCGACGAACGAGTTGGTCGGTCCACTCGCAGTTGGTCACTTTCCATGGGTGGTTGATGCGGGTGAGTTTGCCAGCAGCGTCAAGGTCGATGACGAACGAAGCGTTCTTGTGGAGTTGCAAGAATGATGCGGGGCATGCAGCGTTAGCCACTTCCTCAATCGCTTGTTTCACGATACTTGCTTTGTGCTGACCGAAGGCGAGGAGGATCACCTCTTTGGCTTGGAGGATAGTTTCGATACCCAATGTGATGGCGCATGTAGGCACTTGGGTTACGTTGCCAAACAGTGATTTGGCATCCACGCGCGAGTTGCCGTCCATGATCACGAGGCGGGTAGATGAGTTAGGCTGGGTGCCCGGTTCGTTCATTGCGATGTTACCGCATTGACCGATTCCAAGTACCTGAATATCAATGCCGCCAGCGGCTTCGATAGCTTTTTCATATTCCTCGCAGAAAGTGAATACAGTCTCTCTTGGCAGGTCGCCAGGGAAGGTGTGTACGTTCTCAGGCAGAATGTCAATGTGGTTGAGCAATTGGCTTTGGATTTGTGCCATGCTGCCGAGGTTGTTATCTACCAAAGGATAGAACTCGTATGAGCCGAATACCACGACATTCTTAAAGCTCAATCCCTCCTCTTTATGCAGGCGAACGAGCTCAACAAATAAGTCGCGCATAGAGCGACCAGATGCCAGTGAGAGAACGGTCTTTTGACCATTAGCTTCGCGGCGATTGATGAGTGTTGCAATACGTGCAGCTACAGCAGCGATACCTTCTTGTGGTTTCTCTACGATAGTTGTGTTGACATGCTCCATACGGGTAACGCGCGATTGCTCGTAGGCATCCGCAGGACGATACAATTTCTCTTCGACTTTGCTAAGAGAAATCAGTTGGCTAAGATTATTTCTCATGTTCCTATTTAGAATTTTGAATATACTACATATCGTGCTGCAAAGGTACGGAAAATAATTGGTTCCTGCAAACGGTTGCAGAAAAAAAAATAAAATTGCAAAATTTATATGTTTTACAACATAAAAAGCGCACATGCTATTGCGCGTGTGAGAAAAAATGTGTACCTTTGCAAGTTACTTTTAGTGTAGTACGTGTGCAATGATTATTAAGGGCATTGTTTCACGGGTGAAAAAGAGAATAACAATAACAAATTAAAAAGATATGATTTTAATAGCAGATTCAGGTTCGACTAAGACACATTGGTGTTTGATGGCGGCTAATGGTCATTGCGAGGAGTTCTTTACGGATGGTATCAATCCATTTCAACAGACTTCAGATGCAATCAAAAACAGTGTAAATAATCAGCTTCTTCCTCAGATGGCTCATTCCATGTGGGCGGGTAGTATTACCAACATTTTCTTTTATGGTGCGGGTTGTACTCCAGAGAAGATTCCAGTAGTGGAATATGCCTTGGAGGCTATCTTTAAGTCCGCTAAGATTGAGGTGTACTCTGATATGGTAGGTGCAGCCTGTGGCTTGCTCGGCGGCGAGAAGGGTGTGGCTTGTATCTTGGGTACTGGTGCTAACTCATGCCTTTGGAATGGCAAGGAGATTGAGAAGAATGTGCCTGCGCTTGGTTTTATCCTCGGAGATGAGGGTAGTGGTGCCGTGCTTGGCAAGCGTCTTGTGGCTGACCTCTTGAAAAACCAATTGAGCGATGAACTCAAGGAGAAATTCTTGACCCAATATGGCATTACTGCTGCGGATATTATTGAAAATGTGTATCGTAAACCTTTCCCTAATCGTTACTTAGCCTCTCTCAGTCGTTTCTGCGCAGAGAACCTTGAGAACCCATTGATTGCACAACTTGTTTACGACCACTTTGATTATTTTGCTAAGCGTATTTTGCCACAATATCCTGCTCTGCCAGTGGGCTTTATTGGCTCTATTGCGTATTATTATCAAGATGTGTTGAAGAAAGTGTTGGCAGATAATGGTTTCCAAGTGGGTAAAATCCTTCAAGGTCCCATGGAGGGCTTGAAAGAGTACCACAAGAAAGATGTTGTTCCTACAATGTAAATGTAACGAATTATGGATTTTGTAAAAATAACCGAGCAGAGTTCGCTTCATGATAATCTGGATCAGAAGTCAGTAGGTGAATTGCTGCGTGAAATGAATGAGGAAGACCAAAAGGTGGCATTGGCTGTCCGTGAGTGTATTCCTCAAATAGAAAAATTGGTAGAGGGCATAGTAGAACGCATGCAAAAAGGCGGTCGTATCTTCTACATGGGTGCGGGTACCAGCGGTCGTTTGGGCGTGTTGGATGCCAGCGAGATCCCTCCTACATTTGGTATGCCACCATCGTTTGTGATTGGATTGATCGCGGGTGGTGATCATGCATTGCGTAATCCTGTGGAGAATGCTGAGGACGATCCTGAGAAATCGTGGAAGGAGTTGTTGGAGCATAATATCACAACCTTGGACACGGTGGTGGGTATTGCAGCTTCGGGTACTACACCTTATGTAATAGGCGCGCTCGAGCGCGCACGTGAGTTTGGCTGCTTGACAGCATCTGTTTCGTGTAATCCAGGTTCACCTGTAGGTCAAGTGGCGGAGATTGCTATTGAGCCATTGGTAGGTCCTGAGTTTGTGACAGGTTCTACTCGCCTGAAGTCAGGAACAGCGCAAAAACTTGTTTGCAACATGATTACTACTATTACCATGATTAAGATGGGCCGTGTGAAGGGCAATAAGATGGTGAATATGCAGCTCAGCAATAAGAAACTGGTTGACCGTGGCACGCGCATGCTTGTGGATGAATTGGGCTTGGAGTATGACAAGGCCAAGGACTTGCTCTTGTTGCACGGCAGTGTGAAGAAAGCGATGGATGCTTATCGCGCTGCTTCTGTTGAGGAGTGATAAAGGATAAAAAATGTTATTTTTTCGTAGATATTTGGAAATGTCGATTATTTTTCGTAACTTTGTCGCCGATTAGGTGAAAGAAAAATGATGTCTGGGTATTTTACAAAATAGCAAAAACAATAAAAACATTATAAATAATCTAATCTTTATGAAGAAACTACTCTTTGTGCTAACATGCTCGTTGTTGTCAGTTGCTATGATGGCAAGTGTCACGGTGAGTGGTGTGGTTATTTCTACGGAGGATGGTTTGCCAGTTATTGGTGCATCTGTTCTCGAGAAAGGTACATCAAACGGTACGATTACTGATTTTGATGGTATGTATGAATTGACGGTGCAAGATGGTGCTGTTCTGGTGGTAAGTTATGTGGGTTTGAAGACCCAGGAGCTGAAGGTGACTGGCCCTCAAATGGACGTTCGTCTAAGTGCTGATGCTATCGCAATGGAAGAAGTTGTGGTAACAGCTATGGGTGTGGTTCAAGAGAAGAAACGCTTGAACTTCGCTGTGCAAAACATTGGTGGTGAGGCGCTTAATGAGTCTCAGAACTCCAACTTCGTTAATTCGCTTCAAGGTAGGATCGCGGGTGTATCGGTAACGAATGCTGGTGGTTCACCTAACTCGGGTAGCCAAATAATTATTCGTGGTATCTCATCTGTGAATAACAGTCAGAGCAACGAGCCATTGTTCAGTTTGGATGGTGTACCTGTTAATGGTGGTGCTTCTGCTGCTGCGGATATCAACCCTAACGATATTGAAAATATCACAGTCCTCAAGGGCGCAGCTGCTGCCGCTTTGTATGGTCAGGATGCTGCTAATGGTGTCATCATGATTACTACCAAGCAAGGTGAGGCAGGCAAGATTAAGGTGCAAGCCAATGGTAGTTGGCAATGGGATCAGCCAACCCGCCTTCCTGAGTTGCAAGATACCTATATGCCTGGTTCACAGGGCTTCTACCGTGATAAGACTTCTGGTGGTTGGGGTCCATTGCTCAGCGATGATCAACAGATTTATGACAACATCGGCAACTTCCTCAAGACTGGTTTCTATCATAAGTACGATTTCTCAGTGAACGGTGGTAGCGAGAAGTTCCAAGCATATGCTTCGGCCAACTGGTCTAAGTCAGAGGGTATTATCCCAGAGGATTACAAGCAACGTTTTGGTGCACTCATCAAGGCGCAATTCACTCCTGCTGATTGGGTGACTTTTGCAATGAATATCAATATCAGTGATACTAAGTCACGTTCTACCAGTGGTGTGGGTTCTGCATATAGCTGGCCTATCACTGATGATATGACTGATTATCAACGTGAGGATGGCTTCCCACGTTTCCGCTATTTGCCAGATATTGAGAAGTACAATGCGCCAGTCAGCCCATTGTATGGTATCTACAACGATGGTGGTATTGCCAAAGCTACACGTAACGTTATCAATGGTAGCATCACCCTCAAACCTATTAAGAATTTGCAAATCGTGGGTCGTGTGAGTTACGATATTAAGAATACTACATCTGAGAGCTATAGCGTGCCTCGCTGGGATGATACATATGTGCGTCCTTCGGTTGCCAAACCTACAGCGCCTACTATTCCTGTGGCTCCTGATTCAGAGAAGAACAAATGTCCTAAATGTGGTGAAGCGCATGACTGCCCTATCTGCCAAGCTAACTACGAGGCGGCAATGAAGGACTATCAAGCACAACGCAACCAATTCTTGAAGGATTCTTTGTCGTATGTAGATTATGCAGAGTGGTTGGTGAATGAATATCCATACAACTATATCTTGACGAGTGATGATGTGAAGAACATGAGCAAGTCCAGCTTCGGTGCTATCTCCGCATCTACAGGTCGTAGCCAACTCTTCACCGCAGGTGTGAATGCTACCTATAAGATTGAGTTGCCTAAGGACTTCTCTATTGACGTGATGGCTGGTGCTGAACTCAAGATGTCGGAGGGCTTCTCTACATCCGTTTATGGTGTGGACTTCATTATCCCTGGTACATACAGTTTGTCAAATACCAATAAAGATGAGGTATATCTGAGTGACCGTACCTTGGGTCACAGTGGTCGCCGCCGTTTCGGTTACTTCGGTGAGATCCGTGGTGATTACAAGGGCTTGGCATCTCTTTCTGTAACTGGTCGTTGGGACTGGTCTTCTACTATCAACAACAACCCATTCTTCTACCCTTCTGTTACTGGTGGTATCATCCTCTCTGAGTTGATTCCTGGTTTGAACGAAACCAAGAACAACTGGTTCTCATATTGGAAACTACGTGGTAACTACGCTGTGGTAGGTAAGGATGCTCCTGCATACCTCTATGACCGCCGCTTCAAGCAGTTTGGTACTTATCCTGATGGTGGTTATGGTATCGACCCTACTATGTCATCTGCATCGCGCGACTTGCAACCTGAGATGTCATACTCATGGGAGATTGGTATGGATATCAAGTTCTTTGACAATAAGACTCGCCTTGATGTGGCATACTACAATACTAAGGTGGACAACCAAATCGTTACCGTGCGTGTATCTCCATCTTCTGGTTATATTCTCCAAACCCGCAACGAGGGTGTGATTTCCAACCAAGGTGTGGAGTTCACATTAGAGCAAGATATTTTGAAGCAAAAGGACCTCAGTTGGACACTCGGCCTCAACTTCGGTCTCAACCGTGGTAAGGTGGTCGGTTTGCCAGAGGACGTACACGAGATTACTGGTCCTCAATACGGTGACGTCTTTACTTCTGCATACCTCGGTGGTTCTACTACCGCACTTACAGGTAAGGACTACCAACGCAATGCGGACGGTCAAGTTATTGTGGATGCGAATGGTTATCCAAAGATCAATCCTAATAAGAACGAACTCATTGGTAACCGTGAAGCGAAGTTCCAAGCTGGTTTGAGCAGTAGCATGAATATCTACGGTGTACAATTCTCATTCCTCTTTGATGGTCGTCTTGGTGGCGATGTGCTCAACGTGACAGGTCGTAACCTCATTTCTAATGGTAACCATAAGATGCTTGAGCAATACCGTGGACGCCAAGTGGTGTTCGAGGGCGTGACAGAGCATACCGATGCAGATGGTAATGTATATTACGAGCAAAATAGAACACCTATTACGCTTGACTACACCACTATCAGCAACTACTTCTACAATGTATCTACCAACTTCATCGAGGATGGTTCATACATTCGTCTCAGTTATGTTACTTTGGGCTATGATTTCGCTAAACTCATGAAGAATCAAAAGGCATTCAAGGGCTTGAAACTCAACTTTACTTGCAACAATGTCTTCGTGCTCACCAAATATACTGGTACTGATCCTGTCTGCAACGCTTCTACAGGTCAAGGTGGTACGGGTTCTGCTGGTATCGATAATACCCCAATTCCTAATACACGCAGCTACAACCTCAGTTTAACTGCTTCTTTCTAACCCTATAATTGATTAAGGAATATGAAAAAGTTATTTATAATACCCGCTCTTTTAGGAGCAATGTTTCTTACCAGTTGCGAGGATTTCTTGAATGTGAATACCACCAAGGATTCTCCTATCACAACATCGGTGGACCAAGTGTTGCCTGTGGCTTGTTTCTATGCATCGCAAATATGCTATGACCACGCTGAGTATGGTGTTTATCTCTCACAAGCACTCACTACCAGTGGTAAGAGCCAGACTGGTAGCTATCCATATAGCCAAGGTTGGGAGTTCCTCGGTGTGAACCGTCACCCTATGTGGCGCCGCCACTTCTATGATCTGGGTGCGAACATCAAGAAGATGAACGAGATTGCAGAGGAGAATGGCAACCGGAACGCTATCCTCATTGGTCGTACTATCATGCTCGCTTCAACGATGTTTACTACCGATGCCTTCGGTGATATTCCTCGCTCTGAAGTGTATCAATCAGCTGCTCCTAAGTACGACTCACAACAAGAGGTGTACGATTGGATGTTTGCTGAGGCAGAAGAACTGATTAAATTGTACAACGACCCTGCATGGGTAAACTGCCCAACCAATATTCCTATCACCGAGAAGATGGACCGTATCTACGCAGGTGATATGAAGAAATGGGAAATGTATTGCCGCGCTATCCAAGCACGTCTTTGGTTGCGTAAGTTGCCAAACTGGGACAATACACCTGCTACCTGCCACAAGATTATTGAGATGGTAGATCATGTGCTCAATGATGCCAACTGGCAAGAGCCACGTTACTATTATCCTGGTGGTGTGACAGAGTCTAACTGTCCATGGGGACCTTTCGCTCCAAAAATCAACTCTTGGGAGAGCCGCGACAACCGTCTGGCTTCTTCTATCCCAACTACCTTCTTCTTGCACGGTATCTTGGGTGGTATTGATAAGAACTTTATTGCTAACCGTGGTTACGCATTGGATCCTCGTGCTGCCAAGATTTTTGAGCAACGCTCTTCTGAAAAGGGAGCCATGTTGCACCTTGAGAGTAATATCGGTATGGATCAATCTAAGAAATTAACCAACTATCCTGACCTCTATGCTTCTACCACTCTGACCAACCCTTATACTCAAAACACGGGTTACATCGCCCTCATTACCCAAGAGGAGTTGATGTTCATCAAGGCAGAAGCACAATACTGGGCTGGCGATAACCTGGGCGCATACAATACCACTATGGAGGCTACCAAGTTCAATATGGCGCGTTATGGCATGCCAGAAGCACAAGTGACCAATGGTTCGTTGGGTACCAACTTGAAGAACCAATACAGACGTTTCTTTGATATCAAGTTCAAGACCATTCAAGACAACTTCAATATTGCTGATATCATGCAGCAAAAGTATGTGGCTATGTATCTCCAACCAGAGCAATGGACCGATATGCGTCGCTACAACTACAGTTCTTCGACTAATGGTATTGCATACTATGATCCTAAAACCAGCCAACCAGTGTATGTCTATACTGTGAAGCATGTTCACAATGGTGTGCCTGCGCAATTCTCGCATCGTGACCCATTGAAGAGTGACTCTGTTAACTTCTATGACAAGCAAGGTAATCCTAATACCTATTCATTGCGTCGTCCTTATAACTTGTACGAAGCATATTGGTGCACACCTGATGACTATGCCAACGGCGTGGATGAATCAGAGGGCTTGTCACCAAATGCGTGGGTAGCACGTCTGAATGCTGATACCGAGACTGAGACTAAGTATAACAAGAAAGAGTTAGACCGCATTGGTTATTATACTACCAACGCTGCTGGTGAGAAGATTTTGGACTTCAACGTACTGAAAAGACGTATGATTTGGGCGCATAAGAACAACGATAAAGTGGTATGCTCCAATAATATTGAATGGAAGTAATTATCAACGAGGAAAATACTAATAAAGATATGAAAAAGATATTTCAAATAATGGCAATGGCTACCTTGGTTGTGGCTTTTGCAGCGTGCGCGAAACACGATTTCATTGATGAAAATACCATCACAGGTGCTGTGGGACCTGAGGCGTATTGGGAAATCGAGAGTTCCGCAGTCAAAGCGGGTGGCGCGATGGGATTCACTGCTCAATACTATTCTGCGGTGGAGCAAATCTCTCACTCAGAAGCTTGGTACAGCATTAGCGAGACACTGGATAAGACTGTGAACTGCTCATGGCTGACTTACTCTGAAATCAGCTCAGTAACCACTCAGAAACGTGTGCTGCAATACATCGCAGAGTACCCTCACCTGGAGGAATATTACAATGATTCTTTGCATGCATATACTTTCAGCGGTACATTTCCGGTCAGCGGTACGTTGTCTCCACTGACATGGGTACAACCTAGCGAGTTTGACTCTGCCAAGATGATTACCTATTTCGGCGAAGATTATATGCAACACTTCAAAGATGAGGTGAAAAAGAAAATGACTTATACCATTTATGCAGCGCAATATCCTAAGTTGGGTTTCTTGACCGATTTCTCGCTCTATACCGACTCATCTTACAATTGGAATGTATCTTCTGACTCCACAGTGGCTAAATACTACCACTTCCCAATGGATACCTTGAAAGGTGCTGCGGTTGGTGGCAAAGACTCAATCTTTGTAGAACCTTGGGTAATGGATTCTATGAATTATTATTGGGAGAAAGTACCATTTGAGGCGCTAATTAAGAACGCAGAAGGTAAATTCGACGTTACTTACAAGCGCAACTATTCACTGGATGCTGTACTGCGTGTGTATGACATGAAGGGTACATACAGTCAGACTGTTTCTAAACCAATTGTAATCAACTAACAGGTAAATAACCATATAAATAGACATGAATATGAAAAATAATGTATTGAAAATAGGTATGATGGCACTGCTGCCTCTCTTTGCGATATCATGTATAGATAATGTGCCTAAGGTGGAACAATTGCCTACCGATCCTGTGTCTTTCACCTATCGTATCGATGGTGACTACCGTTTGGATTACTATATTGACTCTGACGTCACCTTTATCAATACTTCGCCTACAGAGGGCAAAGCCGTATGGGATTTCGGTGATGGTAAAACAGCAGAGGGTGATACCGTATTGCATCCATTTGATGTGGCAGGTACATACAACGTCAAACTCTCTATCAATGGTATTACCAAAAGCCAAGTGCTGATGATTTCTGACATCAAGCCATTGGTGTCTGTTAATCCTATTGAGGGCGGTGTTTGCGAGGTGCTTTCTACCCCTGTATCCTTCTCGCTGGAAGTTCCTAACCCTAAGAACCGTAAACTGGAGTATGTATGGTCTTTCCCTGCTCGTACCAAGAGTGTAGCGGGCGAGGTGATGGAGACTTCATCTGACACCCTGCCTGGTGAGGTTATCTTTGGCAACGTGGGTTCGCAAGCGGTTCGCCTCTTGGTGAAGATGGACGGTCGTGCATTGGAAGAGGCAGTACTCAATGTGCCTGTAGGTTACAACAAAGAGGTGCCAACTCTCTACTATGCTGAGCAAGGCGGTCACCTCATGGCATACAAACTCATCAGCGACAAACCAGAGGATATGGATGTCTATCCATTCGACTTGGGTCTCGCTTCTGGCGAACACCCATTCACCCTCCTCTACAAGGAACCTTCCCTCTACGTGTTGGATGCAGGTACTGCGTGGTACTTCCAGAACGATGATGCGCAAGCCAATGGTGGCGATGGTAAGATTTCTGTCATCGCTAAGGACGGTTCAAAGATAGAGACGATGATCTCCAACGCAGGCGGTCCTGCATTCCAAGACCCATTCTATGGATGTATTATTGATAACGACCTCTACTATACAGACCGTAACACGGGTGTTATCAAACTGCCTCTTTCAACCCGTGATGCGGTGTATAGCGCAAGCGCGTTTCCTTATTATGTACAACATACTACCCTCGGTTATTACAACAACGGTTGGGGATATGGTTGTATTGGTGGCTCTATCGGCATGATTGGTGATACCTGGTATTGGTGCAAAAACTACAACGGACAGGGTATCTTCCGTTGGAAGAATGGCGATATCCTGCTTTCTTCTATTACTGGTGGTGGTACTCAACCCGAGTCAGGTATTGCATTGGAGGGTGCAAGCTTCTTGCCTAAATCCTTTGTGTATGCTACCAAGAGCAACAAGATCTGCTTCACACTCTTCGGTACAGGTAATGAAGGTTTCTATGTATGTACCATCGACCAATTGAATGCTATCACCAAGTCCAGCGAGCTCAAGCCATACAAGAAGTTGTTCGGCGAGTTGGAATTCGTACCTAACAAGACAGGTTCTCCAGCTGCTGTGGAGGGTCACACTTCTGAGTTCGTTGCTATCTGCCAAATCGCATACGATGAGGTGAACGATTGCGCATATTTCGGCTATCGCAATACCCATAATGATGCTACTTGTGCTCCTACTGGCATCTATCGCTACAATTTTGCAACGGATAAGATTGAGCCTGTGCTTGAGAGTGGCAATGTATATGGTATGGTAATCAATAACAAACCGACAAAACTCTTCTAATGAAGTTTGTTAATAGAATATCGCTACTTGTCATTGGTTTGTGTTTGGTGCTTTCGCTCCAAGCACAGATTAATGATCAACTGCCTCCAAAGCGCGAGTTCCGTTGCTCATGGCTCACCACCGTGTGGGCTCTTGATTGGCCTCAATCTCACAGTCGCTCCGATGCTTCAGGACAGCGGGCACAGCAGCAAGAGCTCATCGCTGTAGTCGATTCCTTGGCAAAAGCCAATATGAACGCTGTGCTCTTCCAAGTGCGTGGCTTCTCCGATGCGATGTACAACTCTAAGTACGAACCTTGGAGCAAGTACCTAACGGGTACACGCGGCAAAGCACCCAATTATGATCCTCTGGCTCTGCTCGTTGATTATGCGCACTACAAGGGTATAGAGGTGCACGTTTGGCTCAACCCGTACCGCTACGCCAGCTCCGACGACACCTATGGCAAGAACCACGAGAAGGACTATCACAATACCCACCCAGAGTGGCTCGTCAATTGTGGTGGAATCACCATCCTCAACCCTGCTCTTCCAGAGGTGCGCGAGCAAATCTGCAAAGTGGTGGCAGACATCGTGGAGAACTATGACATTGATGGTGTCATCTTTGATGACTATTTCCACCAATCGGGCTATAAGGATGAGTATGACAATGAGCAATACAACGCAACTGCTAACGGTATGTCGCGTGCCGATTGGCGTCGCGCACAGAACAACCTGATGATTCGTATGG
>CALZHO010000005.1 GCA_945787425.1 uncultured Bacteroidales bacterium | reverse complement strand
CCTCAAGGAGGTTAATATCAAACCTCTTGCCTATTGCCTCATCGCCTTTTGCCTCAGTCAATATATAATCCACACGGATAATACCCTTGCAGCCCAGTATGTCGTATATCTTCAGTGTCATGGCTTGCACTGCATCGCGCACTTCGTCGGGGATACGGGCAGGGGTGATTTCGTCCACCTGACCATTGTATTTGGCATCGTAGTCAAAGAACTCGTTGTTGGTCACGACCTCGGTAATAGGGAATGCCACCGCTTTGTTGCGGGTCTTATAGGCGCCGCAGGTGATTTCTATGCCCTGCATAAATGCTTCACAAATCACCTCGTCGCCTTCGGCAAAAGCTTTGTTAATCGCAGGTTTCACTTCCTCTACCGTCTTCACCTTGGTCACGCCAAAAGACGAGCCACCTACATTGGTTTTGATGAAACAAGGCAGACCAAGCAGGTTGGGGATATTGGATATTGGGTATTGGGTATCGGATTTGCGGAGTAGGATACTCTCTGCCACGCGCACGCCAAAACCTTTGAGGTAGTGATTGCAAGTGTATTTGTTGAAGGTCATGGCAGCTGCCAATACACCGCAACACGAATAGGGCAATCCTATCATATCAAAATACCCTTGCAACACGCCATTCTCACCTGGTGTGCCATGGATAGTGATATATGCAAAATCGAAGGTGCGCTTCTCGCCGTTGAGCGTATAAGAAAAGTCGTTTTTGTCAATCGCCACCCACTCGTTTTCGCCCACTTTGACCTTCCAATCCTGTCCGCGAAGCAGAACGATGGTAGTGGTGTATTGCTTTTGGTCGGCAAGGAAAGACTCTATGCCTGCTGCGCTACGCAGCGACACCTCGTATTCGGAGCTATCTCCGCCTGCTATAATAGCTATTTTTCGTTTCATATTTATTCTACACAAAGCAATATTGTTATTTTTTTCATACTCATGTATGTTTTTTAGAATTTAAGATTCTATTGTTAACGCGTGCAAAGGTACTGCTTTTTTTGCATTTATGCAAATAAAACGCTTTTTTATCGTATTTTTGGCACATCTTTTGCAGTAAGACTTACGCAAATCATGTTGATTTGCCCAAAAACCTCACAACTATGAAACGATTTTTTATTCTTGCCTACTTATTGACAGGCGCATTTCTTGCCCAGCGCGTGTTCGCGTGCACAGGCATCACCCTTCACACCGTGAACGACCAACCCGTAACCGCACGCACCATCGAATGGGCAGCCTCACCGCTGCACACCATGTATGTGGTCGTGCCACGCGGACAGGAGCAACACTCCATTCTACCTGATGGCAGTATGAATGGTAAACGCTTCACAGCCAAATATGGCTACGTGGGCATTGCCATAGAAGAAACAGAGTTCATCATGGAAGGCATCAACGAAGCTGGATTGGGTGCGGGGTTGTTTTACTTCCCACAATACGGCGAGTACCAACCCTACGACTCCGCCTACAAAGATCAATCAGTCAGCGATATGCAGCTTGTGGCATGGATTCTCAGCAATTTTGCCACCATCAACGAAGTGCAAACGAACATGAATAGCATCCGCGTGATAGGCACCGACCCACGCGCCAGCACCGTACACTGGCGCATAACCGAACCTAACGGCAGACAAGTAGTCTTAGAGATTATCGATCAGCAAGTTCGTTTCTACGAAAACCCTCTCGGCGTTCTGACCAACTCCCCAGAATTCACATGGCACCTGACCAACCTCAACAACTACGTCAATCTCTCTGCAGGGTCTGTCAACCACCGCCAAGTGGGCATTCTCAACCTCAACGCCTTTGGCGGAGGTAGCGGGCTACATGGCTTGCCTGGCGACATGACTCCGCCTTCCCGCTT
Organism: uncultured Bacteroidales bacterium; assembly: GCA_945787425.1. Lineage (GTDB taxonomy): Bacteria > Bacteroidota > Bacteroidia > Bacteroidales > Paludibacteraceae > Colicola. The sequence goes on along the minus strand of CALZHO010000005.1, from coordinate 14,633 downwards.
CATCCGCGCAGCGTTTTTCCAAAGCACCGCCCCACGCTTGGGAGATGAGGACGCCACTGCAATGCAGGCGTTTCATTTGCTCAACAACTTCGACATTCCTGTCGGCATACAGTTTGCTGACCCGCGTCAAGTGCCCAGCATGCCCAGCGCGACACAAGTAACGATCGTCAGCGACCTACACAACCAACGCCTCTTTTACCGCACCATGTATGATAGTTCGATTCGCTGCATAGACCTCAGAGACATTGACTTCAAACGCGTCAAATTTCAATTCGCTGCTCTGGACACAGACAAAAGACAGCCCATTGAGGAGATAAAAATACGCTGATTGCACACAAAAAGAATGTATGTTTTTCATAAAAAAATGCTTTTTTCCTAAAAAAATTTGGTCAGTTCAAAAAAAAGCAGTACCTTTGCACGCTTTTTTGCACGAATTTTATTAACCAAGCCCACGAGATGGGGCATAAAATCACATAGAACAATGAAACGTACATTCCAACCTAGCCAACGCCGTCGTCGCAACAAACATGGTTTCCGCGCTCGTATGGCAACTGCAAATGGTCGTCGCGTATTGGCAGCTCGCCGCGCACACGGTCGTAAGAAATTGACTGTAGCTGACGAAGGTCGCCACAAACGCTAATCAGCGATTAGACAACCTTAGGGCTTTTCCTAAGGCATCAGCATAGGGAAAAGAACTACTCTTTTCCCTTATTGCGTATAGATCTGTTTAGAGAATGGATGCCGGAAGCCGGCAACCAGCGACCAGACACCAACCAACAAAAACGAAAATTATGGAATCAACCCGACAACAAAAAATCGAGCGACTTATCCAAAAGGATCTGAGCGATATATTTTTGAAATACGCGCGCGCGATGCGCGGCACACTCATCTCTGTGAGCGAAGTGCGCATATCACCCGACCTGAGTATTGCGCATGTATATCTCAGTATCTTCCCACAGGACAAAGTGGCAAGCGTCATTGAGCAAGTGCAAGAAGACACTGCTAAGATTCGTGGCGAGATGGGACATTTGCAACGCCACCAACTACGCATCATACCCGAACTACATTTCCACCTTGATGAGACCATTGACAAGATGGCACGCATTGACGAACTGCTGAAGCAGTGAAAACCGAACTCAAAATAGCATGGCGCTACCTATTCGCTAAAAAGCAGTACAACGCCATTCACATCATCAGCGGCATCAGTGCTGCTGCTATTGGTGTAGTCACAGCCGCCATGATATGTGTATTGAGTGTCATGAACGGTTTTGGCGTGATGGTAGAGCAACTATTCTCGCAGTTTGACCCCGATATTCGTATCGAAGCCGTCAGCGGAAAATCGTTTCACGATGAAGGCGAGCAGTTCGATGCCTTGCGACAATTACCCGCTGTAGCATTGGTCAGTCAGACAATCGAAGAAACAGCACTGTTGCAATTCGAAGACCGTCAGATGCCTGTTCGGCTGTGTGGCGTGGACTCCATTTTTCCAACACTCACACACATCCAAGATATTATCACCGATGGAGAATATGAGGTGCATGATGGTGCTTTTGACCGCGCCGTACTCGGCAGAGGATTAGCATGGCAGATAGGCGTTGGCGCACACTTCATCCACCCACTACAATTGTACGCCCCAAAGCGCACTGCCCGAGTGAACATGCTACGACCAGACCAAGCGTTCAATGAAGAGATATGCTTCATCGCTGGCACCTTCGCCGTACAACAAGCGCAATACGATGACGAGATGATGCTCGTCGATATTCCGCTCACGCGTCGATTGCTCGAATACGGGGAAAAGGAAGTGACAGCACTACTCATCCAGCTATCGCCTAACGCGTCTGCACGACAAGCAGAAAGAGACATACAATCGCTTTTGGGCAAAGACTACAACGTGCTCAATCGCTATGAGCAGCAAGCCGACTTCTTCCGCATACTGCGGGTGGAGAAGTTGCTAACCACCTTATTGCTGGTCTTTATCCTGCTCATCGCCTCATTCAATATCATCGGTTCGCTGTCCATGCTCATCATCGACAAACAGTCCGACATACAGACCCTTAGTCACCTGGGTGCTAACCAACAAACCATCCGTCGCGTTTTCCTCTTTGAGGGTTGGATGATCTCCACTTTAGGTGCTATCTGTGGATTGGTTGTGGGACTCATCATTTGCCTATTACAAGAGCATTTTGGCTTATTGAAATTGGGTAACGGCGCCGAATATGTGGTATCTGCCTACCCCGTGGCGGTACAAGCAACAGACTTACTCATCGTAACCATAGTAGTACTCTCGTTGGGTTTCATAGCAGCATGGATACCCGCAAGAAGAATCAAAGACTCCATACACTAAAATCAATAACCAATGCGTGTTTTCAAATACATACTACCCCTCTTGGTCATCATGGCGAGTTGCCATCCGTACTACCGCCCTACAACCAACCACGTATCCCAATACGACAGCATATACCTTATCGCTGACATCCAATGGCACAAACAGTATTTTCCGTTGTTGGACAAACAAGTGTTTTCCATTGACCTGCTGAGCGATGGATTGGTTTTTGATTCCACTCGCATCGTAGGCACAGGATTGAATCTGTTTTTTTCCGATGTTTTTCTGCCTATGACCGACACAGTATTGCAAGAGGGTATCTATCAATTGGACACCACCGCAGCGGCATACACCTTTTTGCCGTATATCTATTTTGACAAAGACCATCTCACGGGGTGTTATATGATTGATATTCGTGATAATCAAATACAACGTATCATCGGTTTTACCGCGGGATCGTTTGAGATAACCTCGCTGGGTAGTGATATACGCATGGATATATCGCTCTACACTGCCGACTCCACACACTATCACGCTATCTATCAAGGACCATATAGCAGATGATTGAACGCGAGTACCATACCTATCTGAAATTGGAACGCGGTTTGAGCAATAACTCCGTTCTCGCATATGAACTGGATTTCAAACGCCTCCAGACCTATATGGAGGAACACCATATAGATGTTGTACACGCTACGTTCGATGACCTACAGGCATTCGTTTTTGAGACGTTCAAACAAATCAAAAGTGCCAAGACACAAGCGCGAATGCTATCCAGCATCCACTCTTTCTATCGCTTTCTGCTTTATCATCATTATATTGAGCAAGACCCATCCGAACTACTCGAGATGCCACGCGTAGAAAAGCACCTGCCTGAGGTATTGAGTCTGGAGGAGATTGATGCTATGATTGCGCAGATTGATATGTCCAAACCCGAAGGACACCGCAATCGTGCTATTATCGAAATGCTATATGGTAGCGGGTTGCGCGTGAGCGAACTCACCGAACTTCGGTTGAGCAATATCTACCGCAAAGAGGGATACATGCGTATACTGGGCAAGGGCAGCAAACAGCGATTAGTACCCATCTCACCTGTGGCTGATGAGCAGTTCGGCTATTGGCTCCATGACCGTAGCCAATTGGACATCAAGCCCGAAGCCAGCGACATTGCTTTTCTCAACCACTATGGCAGACAACTCACCCGCGCCATGATCTTCACCATCGTCAAGCGACTGGCTGAAGCGGCGGGTATTCGCAAGACAATCTCACCCCACACGCTGCGACACTCCTTTGCCACACACCTATTGCAAAACGGCGCGGACCTGCGTATCATACAACAATTGCTTGGACACGAGTCTATCGTCACAACCGAGATTTACACCCATGTCAATATACAAGACCTGCGCGAAGCAGTCTTAAAATACCACCCAGAAAATCAATGAAACGACTGTTATTCATAATTTTTGGGCTATGGGCTATGGGCTATGGACTATGGGCTATGGACAAGAAACAAGAGACCATTGTCATTGGCGATGTGTACGATGCTTATACGGGCGAACCATTAGCGAATGTCAACATCTATTTTCAGGGTACACCTATCGGCACGATGACTAATCCAGAGGGTATGTTCTTGCTGCGTGGACATTTGGACAAGAAACGAACAATGGTCGTTTCAGCCGTGGGCTACCAGACAGAGCGTTTCCCTATCGAAGCTGGACAGCAAGTGGGTGTGCAGATCGCACTCAAAGAGAAAGTGGGTACCCTCGGAGACGTTTTTGCCTATCCTGGTGCTAACCCAGCGTTGCCATTGATGGAGGAAGTGCGCAAACAGCGTCAGACTAACCACCGCGCAGTGGATATGCAAAAGGTCAATGCACAAATGGCGCTATTCGTCTCGGACATACAGTCCAAGCACCTGAAACGCAACTTATGGAAGAGCCTACAATCAGGCATGCTACAAGCCGAAGACTCCACTTTCCTCGTACCCCTCTATTGGCGCAAACAGATGGCTACAGAGGTAGAAGAACAAGCTACCCTCTTCACGCTCACCGACTATCATGTTTTGCTCAATGAACTACAATCGACTTGCGATTTCTATGACAACCACATCAATCTGCTATCTGTTTCCTTGCTAAGCCCGCTGGCATCATCGGGTAACACATACTATAATTATTTTCTATCAGACAGCGTGCAAGTAGGGGCTGAAAAGCACTATATTGTGCATTTTCGCACAAAAAATCCATTCTATGCCACTTTTAACGGTGAGATGGCTATTGACTCTGCCACGTATGCGCTGCGTAGCATACAGGCATCGGTGCCTGCACAAACCAGCATCAACTACCTGCAACAACTCACCATTCATCAATCCTTCACCCAAGATAATCAGTTGGTGACAGAAGACCTATCACTATTGCTGGACTTTGCCATCAAGACCGACACCACCCATATCTTCCCCACCCTGCTTGTCACCCGCAACACCCAAAACCCAATATCCAATTTCCAATTTCCAATATCCAATACCCAATATCCAACACCCGATACCCAACACCCCATTACCAACACCCCACAACAGACATCCATCGCCCAAGCCATGGATAGTCTTAGCGAGACACCCCTTTTCAAGACTGCTAAGTTCTTCGCATACGTGACCCAAACGGGCTATATCCCCACCCGTACAGCCGTAGAGGTGGGTAAAGTGGATGAAATAATACGTATCAATAGTGTAGAAGGTGTGCGCCTTGCTTTTCCTATTCGCACCACCGAGAAGTTGTGGAAAAATGTATCGTTGGGTGGCTACCTTGCTTTTGGAACCAAAGATAGGGCTTGGAAGGGTATGGGAGAAATCAATATCCAGTTACCTACTGAGCGCCATCACACTATTCAGTTGCGCTATGGTGATCATTATATTTATTCGGATATGGATGATTTTCAGGAGAACATTCGCGAGAACAGTGTCTTCAACCCGCGTTTGCATCTCATGTCGGAGATTTTTCGCAGTTTGCATTTCAATACGAAATACTACTACAACACCATGGTGCGCCGTCAAGAGACCAGGGTCCTTTTTTCTAACGAATGGAACAAATATTTAGAGACGCAATCCTATGCCAAGATGGGGCGCATGGGATATGGTGTTCCCTCTCTCAACTATACTACGCAACCAACCTTCAGATACAATACTATTGGTGCTACAGCTCGTATCAGTTTTGATGAGCGCAAGGTAGATTACTATTTCCATCGCCGACATATATACAACCATTTGCCTGTAATTTTTGTCGGAGCGGAGTTGGGCAGTTACCAGACAATGGACATGCCTTCATACCGTATGTATGGTAATCTGCAAGTGATGGTTCGCCATGACGTCAATCTGGGTATGGGAGGCAATTTAAATTACCTGGTGCAGGCGGGTATGATTTTCGGCAAAGTGCCGTATCCACTGCTGCATATTTTCGCAGCCAACCCATCCTACACCATGGACCTCTATCGTTTTGCACTGATCAACACCTACCAATATGCTGCCGACCGATTCATATCATTGCATGCCAATTGGGACGGCAAGGGTGTGTTGTTTAATCTAATCCCAGGATTACGCTATCTGCGCCTGCGCGAATTGGTGACATTGAAGGTGGCGTATGGCTTTATGCATGAGAAACATATGTCGGTATTACCTATTCCTACCTTGCCCACAGATGCACCCTCTTCCTATAAGATATTGTCAGCACCTACCACTCCGCATGTGGAGATAGGTGTAGGTATTGGTAATATTCTGCGCATTGGTGAAGTGCATGCAGTCTTCCGCTTGACCGATATACGCAATCCTTATGCCCCTTGGTGGGGTCTTCGTTTCCGTATTAGTATGGGTAACGCCGTTGCTACTCCATCCTGTACGCACGTGGCGTCATGCCTACGTGACTCTTAAAGAAGCGATTGAAGAAAGCCACGTTCTCAAATCCCAGTTGAGCCGCAATCTCTTTGATAGGCATAGATGTCACTTTCAACTGCGCTTTGGCTTCCATCAGTATGGCATCCACTATGATGTCGCCTGCTGTATGTCCGCTGGCAGCTTTAATGGTAGAACACAAGTGCGGAACGGTAACGCATCGCTTCCGCATAAGCAGCCACCTGATGCCATTCGCGGTAGTGCTGTAGCACCAGATTACGATACTCATGATATATCTCTGTCTTTCTGTCAGTGGATTGATATGACGAAGCAGAAGTAGTATCCATTTCATAGAACATCTGCTGAATCAGGTTGAAAATATGCACCATCGTATCCGAAGTGAGCATCACGGGATTGCTATTGATGGCTTTTTCCATCACGTCCGTGAATTGCACAATGATGTCTTTCTGCTCTTCATTCACCTTCACTATCGGCTGGTAGTTGCGTGTCGAGAGCGACAGACGGCGCATGCCGTAGGCATTTTTCTCCACGAAAGAGGAAGAAAAGACAATATAACTCAGCTGTGCGTCCTCGCTACATTCCTGCACAAAGAAGAAACTGCCTGGTTTCACATAGATGAAATCATTCTCATGAAACTCATACTCTGTAATGTTGAGTGTAGCGCGCGCGCTACCTTTTTTCATAAAGGCATACACAGCACATTGTATCTGACAGGGGAACCGTCCGTATTCGTTCAGCACCTTGCCACTGGCCTCACCAAAAATATAGTCGATGGGGCAATCTATCAAAGGTATGTTCTTTCCTTGCATAATAATTGATATTATTTTCGCTGCAAAGGTACACTTTTTTTATAAATAATCCAAATAATTATGCTATTTTTATTATTTTTTTTCATTCACCACTGGCACACATACCAATTCAATCTTACGGTATGATTGCATATCCATTCCTTTCACTTTCAACCATCAAAAATCCCTCTTCTCTTCGCTTACCACTCGATTACCATTAGCCACGTCCAGACATCACGAGCCAACAAGTTTTTCTTGAACCACTTTTATGCGCTCAATTGTTCGGTAGATAGGGAGATGGGTAGATTGGGTAGGTATATTCTATAGAGTATTATAAAAGAGGGTGCGTCAATCGACCCACCCTCAATGTAATGATTATCAAATATAAGATTATTGCTTGATAAATCGCACAACTTGTGTACCGATTTGCAGCAGATAAGTACCTGACGACAGATTAGATACTGTTATTTGATTGCCTTGTTCTGCTTGCAGTACGCGACCTTGTAAATCATACACGCGCAATGTTTGCGACTCAATGCCTTTAATGTATAGAATATCCTGCGTAGGGTTAGGATACACCACGATAGTGTTCTTCTCTACATTCTCTACCGCTGTGGACGAGGTTGCTGAGAAAGTAATCTTACGAATATTGGTAATCTGCTCTGCTGCAAGCACCACACCCGCTTTATCAAGCAACTGTAGCTCTTCACCAACAAAGACCCACTTACCTATAAGGGCAATATCATGCAACTGTTGCGCACCGTCTGTGGTTTGAACTACAAGACCCGCTGCCATCATATGCATAGAACACAAAATGGCAAAAATGAAAGTAATTTTGTTTTGCATTGCTGTAAATTTTTAGTGTAACATTTGTGTTTTTATATTTCACCGACAAAATTACTATTATTATTTGGTTTATGCAAATTTTTCTGCGTTTTTAGCGATTTTATCCCCGAAAGAAGGTGAGGAGGAGCAAAAAAAACGAGGGTGCATTGAACATGCGCCCTCGTTTTCTTGTATAACGTAATTCTATCTGAATTAGAACTCTTGTTCCTCTTGCTGGCGGAGTTGTGCCTCTGCAGCCGCAGCACGTGCTGCTTGGATAGCGGCATACTCCTCTGCATTGTGAACAGTGATATGTTGGAAGTCGCGAAGACCTGTACCCGCAGGAATCAAGTTACCACAGATAACGTTCTCCTTCATACCGTCCAAGTAGTCCACCTTGCCTTGGATAGCTGCCTCATTGAGTACCTTAGTGGTCTCTTGGAACGAAGCCGCAGACATAAAGGACTTAGTACCCAATGCAGCGCGAGTGATACCTTGCAAGATCTGACTTGCTGTAGCACACATAGCCTCACGTACTTGCACGAGTTTCTTATCTTTACGACGGAGCGATGAGTTCTCATCGTGGAGACGACGTGCTGTGATGATTTGACCTGCTTTCAAGGTCTCACTATCACCTGCATCGGTAACCACCTTCTTGCCCCAGATACGGTCGTTCTCCTCCAAGAAGTCGCGTTTATCGACAATCTGCTTCTCCAGATAACGTGTATCACCTGCATCTTGGATCTCTACCTTGCGCATCATCTGACGCACGATAATCTCAAAGTGCTTATCGTTGATTTCCACACCCTGCATACGGTACACCGCTTGTGCCTCATTCACGATATAATCTTGCACTGCAGTAGGACCTTGGATTGCCAAAATATCGTTAGGAGTGATAGCACCATCAGAAAGAGCTACACCGGCACGTACATAGTCGCCTTCTTGTACAAGGATCTGCTTACCAAGTGGCACAAGATAAGACTTCACCTCGCCCAACTTAGATGTGATGCTGAGTTCGCGATTACCACGTTTGATACGTCCGAAACTAACCTCACCGTCAATCTCAGCCACGATAGCGGGGTTAGATGGGTTGCGCGCCTCGAAGAGCTCAGTAACACGTGGAAGACCACCCGTGATATCACCTGCTGTACCGAACGAACGTGTCTGTGTGAAGAGTGAATCACCTACCTTCACCTCTGCACCATCTGTGTGTACGAGCAACGCCTTAACAGGCAAGTTGTAAGTACGGATGATATTTCCCTCTGCATCCAAAATGTGTGCTGAAGGCATTTTGGTCTTGTCCTTGGTCTCAATGATAGACACCTCTTTCTTACCTGTTTGCTCATCGGTCTCAGTCTTAGCTGTCACACCATCAATCACGTCTTCGTATTGGAGTTGACCCGCTTGCTCGATAATCAATGTAGCTTTATATGGATCCCATTCGCAGACTTGTGTACCCTTCTCATAGGTCTCGCCTGGTGTAATGAAGAGTTTAGAAGCGTAAGGGATATTGAAGGTTGTCAATACTACACCTGTGTTCACATCTACCAAGCGCATTTCGTTCAGACGACTCACTACGATTACCTCGCCACTCTCAGTGGTGATAGTGCGGAGCTCATCAATCTCAATGCGACCAGATTGATTGATAGCATAGGTGTTTTGTGTAGCAGCATTACCAGCGACACCACCCGAGTGGAAGGTACGCAATGTCAACTGTGTACCTGGCTCACCGATGGCTTGCGCAGCAATCACACCGACAGCCTCACCCTTTTGTACCATCTTGCGGCTGGCAAGGTTGCGACCATAACATTTAGCACATACACCATGTTTGGCCTCGCAAGTGAGTACCGAACGAATCTCTACAGACTCGATACCTGCCTCCTCAATAGCTTGGCATTGTGCCTCACGAATCTCTTCGCCAGAAGCAACAATCAAATTGCCTTCCAAGTCATAAATATCGTGTACGCTGACACGGCCTAAGATACGTTGAGTGAGTGTAGCCACCACATTATCGTTTTGCTTAATCGCCTTAGCAGTCAAACCACGCAAGGTTCCGCAGTCAGTTTCAGTGATAATCACATCGTGTGAAACGTCCACCAAACGACGAGTGAGGTAACCAGCATCGGCTGTCTTCAACGCGGTATCGGCAAGACCCTTACGAGCACCGTGGGTAGAGATGAAGTACTCCAACACGCTCAAGCCCTCCTTAAAGTTCGAAAGAATAGGGTTCTCAATGGTTTGACGACTATCAGTAGCACCTGCCTTCTGAGGTTTAGCCATCAGACCACGCATACCTGCCAACTGCTTAATCTGCTGACGCGATCCACGGGCACCAGAGTCCATCATCATATATACAGAGTTGAATCCTTGATCTGCCTCCTTCATGTGCTTCATCAGCACCTCAGTAACCTTAGTATCCACCTCGTTCCATGCGCCGACAACCTTGTTATAACGCTCGTTGTCGGTCATAAGACCTTCCATATAGAGTTCAGTCACCTCTTCTACCACTTGGTTACCCTTAGCTACCAACTCATCTTTCTCAGCAGGGATAAGAATATCGTTGAGGTTGAAGCTGAGGCCACCCTTGAACGCCATCTTATAACCGAGGTCCTTGATCTCATCCAAGAACTTAGCTGTACGAGCCACACCACAAGTCTTAATCACATCGGTGATAATTTCTTTAACAGCTTTCTTGCCGAGTGTAACGTTCTTGTAACCTACCTCATTAGGCACGTAGTAGTTCACCAAGATACGACCTGGAGTAGTCTCCACGAGCGACGTCACACCTGTACGCTCATCAGTGATACGTACTTTCACCAGAGCGTGCATATCCACCTTACCCTCGTTGAGCGCAATCTCGCACTCCTCTGGAGAGTAGAATGACAAGCCTTCGCCCTTCGCGCCTCTGCGCTCCTTAGTAATATAGTACAAACCAAGAATCATATCCTGTGAAGGCACAGTGATAGGATTACCGTTGGCAGGGTCAAGGATATTGTGTGAACCCAACATGAGCAATTGTGCCTCCAAGATTGCTTCGTTAGAAAGAGGCAAGTGCACAGCCATCTGGTCACCATCGAAGTCGGCGTTGAAACCAGCACATGCCAGTGGGTGCAATTGGATTGCTTTACCCTCAATCATACGAGGTTGGAATGCCAAGATACCATGACGGTGCAAAGTAGGAGCACGGTTCAACAGTACTGGGTGACCCTTCATGACATGCTCAAGGATATCGAAGATGATAGGTTCCTTGCGATCGATGATCTTCTTTGCAGATTTCACCGTCTTCACCACACCGCGCTCAATGAGCTTGCGGATGATAAACGGTTTGTAGAGTTCAGCAGCCATATCCTTTGGCAAACCGCACTCATGCATCTTCAATTCTGGACCTACAACGATTACCGAACGAGCAGAATAGTCCACACGCTTACCGAGCAAGTTCTGACGGAAACGACCTTGTTTACCCTTCAAGGAGTCAGAGAGTGACTTCAATGGGCGATTAGCGTCAGACTTGATAGCAGTAGTCTTCTTGCTATTATCGAAGAGTGAATCCACTGCCTCTTGGAGCATACGTTTCTCGTTGCGCAAAATCACGTCTGGAGCCTTGATCTCTACGAGGCGTTTGAGACGGTTATTACGAATAATCACGCGACGATAGAGGTCATTGAGGTCAGAGGTAGCGAAACGACCACCATCCAGTGGCACGAGAGGACGCAACTCTGGAGGAGTGACAGGAATCACGTGCAGAATCATCCACTCGGGGAGGTTACGACCCTTGCTCGCACGGAAGTTCTCTACCACTTGCAGACGCTTGAGAGCCTCTGTCTTACGTTGCATAGATGTATCCGCATTAGCATGGTCACGCAACTCGTAGCTCAACGCATCCAAGTCAATCTTCTTGAGCAATTCTTCGATAGCCTCAGCACCCATGCGAGCGATGAACTTATCAGGATCGCTGTCATCAAGCAATTGATTATCTTGTGGAAGACGACCCATCAACTCGATATATTGATCCTCATCCAGCAACATCTTATCTGCTACAATCTCGTCCTTAATCTCTTGACCTGCCAATACACCTGCTTGAAGCACGATGTACTTCTCGTAATATACTACTGAATCCAGTTTCTTGGTAGGCACACCTAAGAGAGCCGCCATCTTGGATGGCAATGAGCGCAAGTACCAAATATGGGTAACAGGAACAACCAACTTGATATGTCCCATACGCTCACGACGTACCTTCTTCTCAGTCACTTCCACGCCACAGCGCTCGCAGACAATACCTTTGTAGCGAATACGTTTGTACTTACCGCAATGGCACTCATAGTCCTTGGTAGGACCGAAAATGCGTTCGCAGAATAGGCCATCACGCTCAGGCTTGTAGGTACGATAGTTGATAGTCTCAGGTTTGAGCACCTCACCCGAACTAATACGCATCATCTCATCTGGCGATGCTAAGCCAATTGAGATACGGGAAAACCCGTTTTTCTTATTATCTTGTTTGAAAGCCATAATTCTTGATTTTTATTCCATTGTAATTGAAAGACCCAGACCTTGCAACTCGTGCAACAATACATTCAGTGACTCTGGCAATCCTGGTGTAGGCATAGGCTCACCCTTAACGATTGCCTCATAGGTACGAGCACGACCAGTAACGTCATCAGACTTAACAGTCAGAATCTCTTGCAGGATATGGGCAGCACCGTGTGCCTCAAGTGCCCAAACCTCCATCTCACCAAAACGCTGGCCACCGAACTGTGCTTTACCACCCAATGGTTGTTGGGTAATCAAGCTGTAAGGACCGATAGAACGAGCGTGCATCTTGTCATCAACCATGTGACCAAGCTTCATGAAGTAGGTCACACCTACAGTAGCCTTTTGGTCGAATGGCTCACCCGTGCCACCATCGAAGAGCTGAGTCTTACCAGCACGTGGCAGACCTGCCTTGTCGGTCCACTCGTTGAGGTCATCCAAGGTACAACCGTCGAAGATTGGAGTAGCAAACTTAACGCCCAACTCACGACCAGCCCAACCAAGTACTGCCTCGAAGATCTGACCGATGTTCATACGAGAAGGCACACCCAGTGGGTTCAATACGATATCCACAGGAGTACCATCAGCCAAGAATGGCATGTCCTCTACGCGAACAATCTTACTTACGATACCCTTGTTACCGTGGCGACCTGCCATCTTATCACCTACGCGAATCTTACGACGCTTAGCAATATATACTTTAGCCATCTGGATGATACCGTTAGGCAACTCATCACCGATAGTCAAGTTGAACTTCTCACGTTTAGAAGTAGCATCAAGCTCTTTGTGCTTAGCGATATAGTTCATGATACAGTCGCTTACCAACGCATTGACATGCTCATCAGCAGTCCATTGCGCCAACATGAGCGATGTGTAATCCAAATCTCTCAAACGCTCCTCTGTGAAGGTTAGACCCTTAGCAATCACCTCAGTTTTCACATGGTCATATACACCCAATGAGGTATGACCATCCAAGAGGGTTACCAACTTGCCTACCAAGACCTTCTTCAATGCATCTGCCTGTTGAGCAAAAGCAGCATCCATCTTAGCAATAATCTCTTTATCCTCCAATTTTTGCTTGCGATCCTTTTGCGCTTTCTTATAGAGGTGCTTGTCAATAACCACACCGCTAAGCGAAGGACTGGCCTTCAAAGAAGCATCTTTCACATCGCCCGCCTTATCACCGAAGATAGCTTTCAAGAGTTTCTCCTCTGGAGAAGGATCAGACTCACCCTTAGGAGTAATCTTACCCACGATGATATCACCTGGCTCAATGTGAGCACCTACACGAATAATACCGTTCTCGTCCAAATCCTTGGTTGCCTCCTCACTTACGTTAGGAATATCGGCAGTGAACTCCTCCATACCACGTTTGGTCTCGCGAACCTCCAAGAGTTGCTCTACCACGTGAACAGAAGTAAACATATCCTCACGTACAATGCGCTCGCTGAGCACAATAGCATCCTCGTAGTTGTAACCCTTCCAAGGAATATACGCTACCTTCAAGTTCTTACCCAATGCCAACTCACCATTCTCGGTAGAATAACCCTCAGTCAGGATTTGACCCTTTGTTACCTTATCTCCCTTGCGCACGATAGGACGAAGGTCGATTGTAGTATTTTGGTTTGTGCGTTGGAACTTAGGCAACTTGTATTCTTTCTCCGCTGACTCGAAAGAAATGAAATCCTCTTCCTTAGTGCGGTTGTATTTAATACGAATGCAATCAGCATCTACGTAGGTCACAACACCACTGCCCTCAGCCATGATTTGTGTGCGTGAGTCTTGGATGAGTTGTCCCTCAATACCTGTACCTACAATAGGTGCCTCGTTACGAAGCAATGGCACTGCCTGGCGCATCATGTTCGAACCCATCAATGCACGGTTAGCATCATCGTGCTCCAAGAATGGAATCAAAGCAGCTGCAATAGAAGCAATCTGTGATGGAGAAACGTCCATCAAATCCACCTCATTAGGCGCTACTACTGGGAAGTCAGCCTCATAACGTGCTTTGACTTTCTTGCGAATGAATTTACCATTCTCATCCAATGGCGCGTTACCTTGTGCCACAGTTGCATTCTCCTCATCCTCCGCAGTCATATATACTACGTGGTCATTATCCAAATCTACCACGCCGTTCTCTGCCTTGCGATAAGGTGTCTCAATGAAACCTAAATCGTTGATCTTAGCATAGATACAGAGCGAAGAGATAAGACCGATGTTTGGACCTTCAGGAGTCTCAATAGGACACAAACGACCATAGTGGGTATAGTGA
>CALZHO010000004.1 GCA_945787425.1 uncultured Bacteroidales bacterium | reverse complement strand
CCTCGCCTGCGCGCCCCACTTGGTCGGTGAAGGTGCGGCGGGTGTGGTCGGTGAAGGAGATTGGTTGGTCGGCTTGCTCTGGCAAGTGATTGACCATAGCGGTCAGTATATTGCGCAAGAAGAGTACGACCTCCTCCGAGAGGGCGTAGGTGGTTTCCTCTGACTGATATAGGTCGATGAGGAAAGCCACGAAGCGGCGCATGTAGTAGAGCGTGACCATAGAGGCGCCATTGCCCACCAACGCATTATTGGCATCGTTCCACTCAGGGCGCAGGGTGTTCATCCATATACCTGCCTCGGGAATGAAATTGCTGAGTTTGGTGAGCAGTGTGATGAGCAGTTTCTCGGTGAAAGTAACCAAGAGTGGTTGGTTGTCAGTACCCATCACGAGGCGAGCATCTTGTCCGTAGGTGGATAGCTGCGAGAAGATATGGTCGTGGGCTGCTTGGTCGAACGTGATGGTGTTCTTAGGATCGCGTACGATGTCCGCATAGGAGCGGAAGCGATAAGGCACCGCCGCAAAAGCAAACTCGCGCATGCCCAACATATCACGCAACGCCTGTGGGTTGTGCTTGTAGCTGAGTTCGAGTAGGCGACAGAGATAGATGATCTGGTGGTCGCCCCAATAGCCGATGTTCGACCATGGGTTCTCGGGTTCAATGACCTCCCAATCAATGCCTTCGGAGGTTACTTTGTATGGATTATAGCCATCGGCTGTGGTTGCGTTGAGGAACTTGGCGATGATGCTATTCACATAATCAGGATAGGAGAGCGATAGGGCTTCCCAGTTCTGGAAGATGTCGCGCCAGTTGCCTTGGTAGGAGATGATATGGCGGTCTTGCTCATCCTTCACGCGGATATCAAAGAGGTTCCATGGACGACTTGGGTCGCCATGACGGCGCGAGAATGTGAGTGGCAAGTACTCCATGAAGAGGCGATGGAGTTGGTGGTCCTGGCGCTCCTGTACGGCTTGGTCGAGTTCTGCATAGGAGATTGAATCAGGCAGGTCGCTGAGGAAAGTATGGTGTTTGTCCGCCAAAGCGCGGTTGAAGAGGGCGACATGTGCTGCGAAAGCGGGACCAGATATCTGATAATTGTCGCAATAGAAGCCACCGCGCATGGTGTTGAAGAGCGTGTTGGCAAAGTGGCGTGCATCATTGGCCTCATCCGCCGTGGACTGTACACCATCGTTCTGCGCCACTATTTGGCGCAGGTTGGCGGTAGTGGTTTGCAGGGCTGACTGCAACTGCGCTACTGCATCGGGTTGCTGCATGAACGCCATGCTGCGGCGAACGGAAACAGCGTCTTGCATGACGTCGCAGATGAAGTGCCACTGAAGTTCAGAGGTTAAAGGTGAAAGGTTAGAGGTTAAAGGCTGGGACATGTCTTTAACAGGGATGGTAGCAGTGAAATGGGCGAAGATGGCTCCGCGGACACCTTTGGACTCTGCTTCGGGTTGGATAGTGCCACCACGACGGAACGTGTCGAGTTGGGCAGAGGAGGTGAGATAGGTTAAAGGCGAAAGGTTAGAGGCTAAAGGCGGGAATAATGTATAAACGGAGTTGCAGCGAAGGGATTCGCTGGGTTCGGCACGGTCCACAAGGATAGCCTCCATGCGGAAGAGTACCATACCATTGCCTACATGTTCGGTACGCTTGTAGCCATCGACCAGCGTGGAGAAGGTGTTTTGCGTGATACGCTCTACTCCCGAAGGCATGACATTCTGCAAGCCATCTAATACCTCGACGGTGATAGGGGCATCGGTCTCGTTGGAGAGATGCGCTGTGCGCACCCATCCGAGATGGGTAGCAGGTGCCCACTCGTAGGAGAAGATAAGTCCTAAATCTACATTCTCCTCGCGGAAGAGCAGGCGGTTGCCCGTTACCGACTTGGCAATGGAGCGAATGATATGGTAGGTGCCCATCTGACGCGATGAGAAGGGTTCCCAGAGACGGGTGCCTTGTGCCGTTTGTACGCGGAGGATAGTCTTAGGACCAGTCTGCTCGTAGTTCTCGGTGATCTTATCATCGGTGTAGTAAGGGAAGAGCACCTGTTCGGGGTTGCGGCGACCGCATGTGAGTCCGCCTGTGGATGAGATGTACATCCAAAGGTCGGTATCGCTGGCCAGCGATATGAAGAATGGCTGCATGTAATCGTAGTTCTCAATGCAGTAGAAGCGTTCGCCGCGGATGTCTATGTAGTGTCCTGTAGGGGTCATGTGAGGTGAGAGGTTAAAGGTGAAAGGTTAAAGGATAGAACTTCGTTGTTCGAGGTCGGATTTCATTTGTTGCAGGGTTGGAGTGTCGAGGTTGTAGAATGCCAGCAGGATAGCGCATGATGCATAGAGTACACCCGGCAAGATACCAAAGAGCCAATGGATGCAGTTCATGATCGCAGGGTCGTTTTGGATTTGTTGCAAGCCCATTGTAGCATCAAAATGAACAGCAGTCATAATAGCACCAAAGAGAGCAGCACCGATGGACCAACCAATTTTCTGTGCGAAGACCGCCGCAGAGAGGCAAAGACCTGTGGTGCGGCGTTGGAACTTCCACTCACCGTAGTCAGCAGCATCGGCGAGCATGGTCCAAAGCAACGAGATAGCAGGTGCATAGGCAATCTTACCCAAGCAGTTGAAGACATTGATGAGTACGAAATTGGTGCCTGCGAAATAGAGCAAACAGAAGAATAGTCCTGAGAGCAATGAGCAGACAATATAGAGTTGTTTCGCGCCAAACTTCTTTACGAGTGGTTTTGTGGTAGGAATAGCGATGATGAGGGCTACTGTACCGAGTATGTTGAAGATTTGGCTCTTGGATTCGGCATCAAGGAAATACTTGAAGTAGTAAGTCGCGGAGATGTTTTGGATAGCAAACATGATAAAGGAAACAATACCTACGAGCATCAATACCACCCATGGGCGGTTCTTGAAGAGGTACTTGAAGTCGTGCTTGAGGTCGGTCTCTTGGCGTTTAGGTGGAGCAATACGCTCTTTGGTGGTAGCAAAAGTGATGAGGAAGAGAATCACACCTATTGCACCGAAGATAGCCACGAGATATCTGAAACCGATGATATAGGATGAGCGCACGAGGTCGGTATTACCTGCGCCGTTTTCCATGAAGAGTTTGCGCGCACTGTCATCGGACATAATGGAGTAGTCCATGCCTGTAGCGTGTGAGCCGAGGTAATAGACGATATAGAGAGCGAAGCCCGATACGAGTAACTGGCCGATGTTGGCAGCCACGAAACGGTAGGAGTTGAGTCCTGCGCGCTCGATGGAGTCATTGGTCATCACGGCTCCCAAAGAGGAGTAAGGGATATTGACTACTGCATAGATGATACGCAAGCCAATAAACATAGGCAGGATGTATGCGATGAGGGCATTGCCTTGCAGGTCGGGACCGAGGAAGGCAAGGAAGACAAACAGCGCAAAAGGAATGCAACCGAAGAGCAAGAACGGACGGAACTTACCCCAACGGGTGTTGGTGCGGTCTGCCCAGATGCCTACGATAGGATCCATAACCGCATCCATGATGGTGCCAAGGATAGCGATGGCTGTGGACCATGCGGGGCTGATACCGAGTACGTCGGTATAGTAGAATATTAACCAGAAATTGACCATGTCCCACACAAAGTGTGAGGCAGTATCACCAAGGCTGTAGCCGAGTTTTTCTCGAATCGTTAATTTCATAAGTGTAGTATTGTTTAGTATTGTGTAGCGTTGTGTTTATAAATTCGTATATAATCGATGTACATTTTGACGGGGGTGCCATCGGCAGGGAGGGCGGTGACACGTTGGAAGTTCTCGTGGTCGGCAGTATATACCTCGGGGTACTTCTCGTGCATTGGTAGCCCTGGGAAGAAGCCACCTACTGCCAAGTTGAGTACGATATAGAAAGGGTGATTGAAGTAGTGTCCTGGTTCGTTGATCGATTTATCGCGCAACGAGAGGGCAAAATAAGGTGCTACTTCGGGATATTGGTCTTGGTCGAGGTACATGGCCAGACTATCTTCGGTCCAGATGACGGTGAAGAGGTGGAAGTCGCCTTGTACAGGATAAGGGGCTTCGCATACGCCTGCTTGGTTAGGGTACTTGCCATCGTTGAAGCTCTCGCCCCAATGCGCAGCACCATTGAAATAGCGGTCGGATACACCCTTGTCGATACCATCTTTGTGACCCATCTCTACGATGTCGATTTCACCGCATTTGGGCCATACTACGCGCCCTTGCGCTTCTAACTGCTTCTTTTTCTGATCAATGGAATCATCATTGCCAAGGTTGGTGGCAAGGTTATTGCCCAGCATCCAGAACGCAGGCCATAGACCATTGCCCGTGTAAGGGAAAGCGATACGCGCTTCGATCTTGCCGTAGCATACGGTGACTTTGTCCTGGGTATTGACACGTGCCGAAGTGGCAGGGCGGTTGCGATAGTCCTCGCGTTTGGCATTGAGCACGAGGCATGACTCGCCCGATACGGGATAACGTTCGATAGTGACGTTGCGAGGGGTGTAGTACTGCATCTCGGCATTGCCTCCACCACGAGCGTTATCGTCCACGTTCCAATAAGCAGTGTCCAACGTAGGGGCATTGAAATCGTCTTCCCATACGAGGGTATATGGTTCACGCGCTCCACAAGCAGTGAGGAGAATGGCGAAGAAAATGGTGCAGAATTGTTTCGTGTGGTGTAGCATGGTATAGTGTTGTTTAGAGTGGTTGTCCTACGATGTTGTATAGTTGTCCGTCTTTGCGGATATATAATTGTCCGTTCATGATCACCTTTTGCGCTGGTTGAGAGAGGATTATATTATCCACTGCAGTGCCATTTTCGGGTTCGATATCATCGCTTGGTGATGGTGATACAAAGGTCTCTTTGTCGGTGCCTTGTTGGTAGATACGAATCCAGTCGATATAGACGGAGCGTGGACCATTGGCAAGGGCTGTGATCTTGTTGATGTCCCAAATCTGAGGGAAGTTGCCACCTACGGCGAGGTTAGCGATGATGAAGTTGGGCTTAGCAAAGACGCGACTACGGTCGTAGTTGGCATCGTTGTTGGGCTCTAAGTCAGCGTGGAAATAGGGTTTTACGCCCGGGTGGGCATCGCGGTCCATATACATATCGATAGAGGTGGGTGTCCAGATCATGGTGACAATATGGAAAGTGTCTTCTACGGAATAGCGATAGGTGATGTCTTGTGCATCGCTCCATACGGTGTTCCAAGCAGAGCCGAGGTGTAGAGCACCATTGAAGTAGCGGTCTTGTGTGCCACGGTTGATACCATTGACATTGCCTAACTCAATGATGTCGGTCTCTCCGCAGCGTGGCCATCCTACTTGATCGAAATCATTACCCATCTGCCAGAACGCAGGCCATAAGCCATTGGCCGTATTGGGGAACTTGATACGCGCTTCGATCTTGCCGAAGGTGTAGTAGAGATTATTCTTGGTATTGACACGACCCGAGGTGCATTTCTTGCCATAGTAGTCCTCTTTGGTGGCAGTAAGCATAAGGCAGCGTTTGCCTGTAGTGGGTTCGGTAGCGAGGGTTACCCCTTTTTCGCAATAGTATTGCAACTCGTTGTTGCCACCGCCATCGCCATTGACCTCTATGTTCCAAACCTTGCGGTCGAGGGTAGCGTCGGTGAAGTCTTCGTTCCAAACGAGGGTGTAAGCATCCTCTGAAGGAGTAGAAGGACTTTGCTCACAAACTGCGTTAGGGGAAGTACGTGGCGTGGGGTCATTGCTTAATAAAATATCATCAATATACATCCATGCATCTTGATCAATATCGGTTCGATCTACCATCAGGAAAATAAAATTAATGGCATGATTTTGCACATCAAAAACTACATCTTGCCATTGGTTAGCAACGATATTGGTGGTCATTGGTTCTAAATCAGCAGATTCATTCTCCTTCTCGGGATCATAAACTTTGAGATTAGGAAGATTAGTATTATTGCGATACATAAGGACATGTACATATCGATACCCCGTGATGGGTGTTGATAGGGCTTTCAGTGCTCCAGACCAATTATCGCAACCTGGAGCACGCACTATCATCAAAGTGCCGCATGAACGATTGAGCCCTATGATATCGGGATTTTCGGTCCATTCTGATCCACAAGAAACGGATGTCCACGCAGTAGCAGACTGTTCAAAAGAGTCAATCTCTAATGTTTGAGCAGAAAGAGGCAGCATGGTGAATACTGCTAATAAGATGGTTATGTGTAGATATTTTGTCATAATGCGGAAAAATTAAGTAGTTTTATAAAGTATTTTATTTAAATTTAAACCAATTCATACGTACTAAACCCTTGGTACATTTCAGACGAATCACTTGTGTGCCTAATGTAGGAACAAAATCAGCAGTCAGTGTAGTCCATGCTATTTTGGAGGCAGTAGAAGGCAATACAACTGTTTGCAACGCTGTTTCATTGCCATTCTCATCTACATTATAGATAGTTATTTCTGAATCACGAGTAGCAGTGTAGCGGATTTGGAAATCTTTCACGCCTGATAGCATATTTATCTTATAATCCATCCATTGGTTGAGAGCCAAACCATCTATCTGCAATCGTCCATCCACATCAGTACCAATAGCAATTTGAGGCGAGACGTAATTCTCATCCACACTACAAGCACGATAGTGCTCAGCAGGAATGCGTTTGCCACATGGATATATCGCATCCTTATCAAAAGTAGACATATTGATAAAGAGGTATCCTCTTTCTGTTAAGCGATATGGTTTGGTCTTAGTAATTAATTGCATGTATGGTGCAGATTCTGTAGCTGGATCCCAACGAGGAATAAACCAAGCATAACGCTCTATATCTGGATCTTGCTCTAAAGAGTTGATACATTGAGCCATAAATTGGCATTGTGCTGCCGAGGAGTTGCAACCTTCCCATGCGCAAAACTCTGTGAGCCACAAAGGTTTACCAAACACCTTATAACGCTGAAGGTCTCCCAAGGTAGCTTTAGCAGAATTCATGTATATGTGTACAGCGATACCATAGATATCGTCGGGATTAACTAAATTGAAAAATTCTTGCAACCATTGCACACCATTATGATACCCAGCAAGCGTACCCCAGTTGAGAGCAGGAGAAATCAAGCGTGCATTATTTGTTTTTGCTAATTCAACCACCTCACCCCATTTTTCTGCAGCTTGCGTAGGAGTCATATTGGCTTGGTCTGTTAAATTGGGTTCGTTGTAACCCAATAGATAATTAGTGCCAGCGTGGGTTGAGAAATAGTTGTTGATTTTATTTACAGAATAATTATTGTTCCAACACATAGGTACATATTGAATACCATACTGTTGGTATTTATCTTCCATAGTTGCGGCGGGAGAGTTACCCCAGTTGTAACTCCAAGAGATAGCGCTCCCCAACAAGTCGAAATCTTCACTCATCTGCCATGAGAAACTCACACCGCGTTTAGGGCTTTTACCTTGCACATAAGCATATTCATTGGAATCAACTATCGGCTCGTTTTGTTGTGTACACGAGATAAAAGCTAATATTATAGTAAGGACGGATAAGTTAATATATTTCATGGGAGTGTAATAATGTTTAATGGATATTATTTGAATAAAGGGAATTAAGAGTCAGCGAAGGACCCTCGCTGACTCTTAAAATAACAGATTTACTTCTTATATAAGAATGCATAACCAAGGTCTAATTGTACATCAGACATATAAGGGTTAGCAACAACGGTCAAGATATTAGAACCATTATTGGTAAAGTCACCAAACTCCAGTCCAGCTATTTCAGAGAGTTTATACTCTAGATAAACCCACTCACCTGTAGCTGCTGGTTTTACATTAACGACTCCGTTACCAGCCTCTGTTCCATTTACATTGCTACCAATTAATTGGAAGTCATAAGCAGCACCTGGAACTGTATTCTTCAAAGCAACAGCCAAATACCACTCTTCGTAGTTGGTAATATGATTTTGAATAGCTGTCAATGCAGCCAAATCTTCAGCAGCGCCTGCGCCAGAAGTATTGTTCGCATCATTGATTGCTACGCAAAGGCCTGCTCCTGCCCAACCACCTGTTCCTTGTGCCAATGCTGTCCAACCTTCAGCTTGGTCAAATGGATCAGATCCAACTGCAGTACCGCCTACGAATGTATTATCCCAAATGTAAAGCCAGCGAGAACCTTGACCAGCATTGTCGTTAGGACCAAAGTTGTAAATCACTTTGTTGCCGATGTACTCAGTAGCACCTGCTTGGAGGAAGAATACATAGTATGCAGAGCCATTCAGTTGTGCGAATTCTGCATAAGGGCTACCAGCAGGTTCGTCACCTGGTTTGTCACCTGGTTTTTCAGGCTCATCACCTGGTTGTTCTGTACCTGGTTTGTTACCATCAATCTCTGGTTCTGATTTTGGCTCGCAAGCCACTAATGTGAAAGCAGCAAGTGCGAATAAAAGAAACTTTTTCATTGTTTAATAAAATTAATTGGTTAATAAATAATTATTTATACAGTCTTCTTGACCGTTTTTTAATATCCAGGATTTTGTCCTAATAAAGGATTGAGTTGGCGTTCTTTTGAAGGTATAGGTAGCAACTCATGCACTCCCTTTTGGAAAGGTTGCATTTCTGCTTTTGCTTCGTTGGATTCGAGTGCCATATAAGCAGTCATCACTTCATAAGCCACTCCCCATCGGCAAAGGTCAAACCAACGGTGTCCTTCCATAGCAAGTTCCACACGACGTTCGTGGCGGATAGCCTCTAACAAAGTTGGGTTCTGAACTACCGCACCGTTGATAGAGAAAGTATAATTTGGATACAAAGGCATATTCGCACGCGTGCGTACCTTATTAAGATATTCAGTGGCGGTTGCCTCATCACCTATGGCCTCGCATGCTTCAGCATAAAGCAGGTAGAAATCGGATAAGCGCATTTGCTTGTTGTTTAGTACACCACGAGTATTATGTGCATTCTTGTGGGTATATCCAGTACCATCTTCGTTGTACAATCCCGTCTTGCGATTTAAGTAGGATGTGCCCAAATATGTATCCTGGTCACCCAAATGCTCTGCATCTAACAATATAATGGTTGCATCGCGACGAGCATCACCTTCTTCGAACTCATTGTAGAGGTTGTGAGTAGGTTTGTTGAATCCCCAACCTTCATCGCCCATATTGGTAGAGCGTGAGCGAGTGAGAACCGTAGTGAATGTACCGCGTGTAGAACCATTTCCTGTGCCATAGTCAGAAGTCCCCTCATTCTCGTATTGAATCTCAAAGATGGATTCGCTATTATTCTCGCCAGCAATCGTAAAGTTGTCGGCGAAATTAGGTACTAAGTTATATTCTGTAGCTTGTTCTTTTAAGAATTTCTTGCCCCATTGTACAGCTTTATCTGGTTGATTCATGTACATATACACTTTGGTAAGCATGGCTTGTGCGGCACCTTTGGTAGCACGTCCCATATTATCCCCACTCGTTTCGCTTTTGTTCCATAGACGACTTTCTGCTTCCTCTAAATCAGAGATGATTTGCGCATAAACTTGCTCTTTGGTTGAACTTGCTAACTCCCATTGGCTATCATCATTTTCAATTTTGAGCGTTATAGGCACACCGCCATAAGTACGAACTAAACGGAAATAGTAGTATGCGCGTAGGAAATAGCATTCACCCAACAAACGCTCCTTCAACGAAGCATTCATATTGGAGTCACATTTGACAGCAGGGATATAAATCAACGATGAGTTGCAACGCGCAATACCTTCGTATTGTGCTTTGAAAAACTCGTGTGCAATCTCATTGTCAGCATTCGCTTTGAAATTTTCCAGTTCGTATGCGGAAGCCATGTCTGAAATGTTTTGTCCACCTTTGAGGGCATCATCGGACATCACATCGCCAATAAACCACTCGCTGTAGTATGTATTATTGAATTCCCAAGCCAAAGGCACATAATTGGCATTGACATTATTGATACAAGCAACACCTGAAACATAGTAATCTTCTAGTTGAGAGACACCTGGTGTAGGCTCTGCAACCCAATGGCAAGCAGATATTCCCAATGTGAAAGCGGCTAATATTAAATACACTAACTTTTTCATATTCTTTTCCTCCTTCTAATTAAAAGTCACAATTAACACCAAACATAAATGTACGACTTTGTGGATAATTACCATAGTCTACACCTCCACCCACTTCTGGGTCATAGCCAGTATATTTGGTCAATGTCAACAAATTGCTGGCAGTAAAATAGACGCGAATGCGCTCTATAAATGCCTTCTGTGAATACTTCTTAGGAAGTGTGTATCCCAATGTTAAGTCCTTCAAGCGCAGATATGAACCATCTTCTACAAAACGAGAAGAAACAGCTGCATTCATAGAATTACCATGCGGGTTAGGAATACTACCATTATATTGGTCCATATAAGCACGCCAATCAATACCTGCTGCTTCCATCGCTTGACGTTTGTCGCTATTGTAATAGATGTGAACATCTTTCATGGAAGAACTCAAAGTGGCTGTTTGTCCTGTTCCTTCTAAGCGCTCTCGCAACGCATTGTATATTTGGTTGCCATATACGCCTTGGAAATTGATACTAAAATCAATACCTTTCCATCCTAAATTAAAAGTCAATGCTCCTGTGAGCCAAGGGAATGGATTACCAATCACTTGGCAATCATAGTCATCAATCTTTCCATCGGGTACTCCAGCAGGACCGCTAAGATCTTCATATTTAGAGTCGCCTTCATTAACCACATTGGTAGAATTAGGCAAATGTGCGGCAGCCTCTTCGTCAGAAGCATATACACCTAAATACTTATATCCCCAGAAAGAGCGGACAGGCAAGCCCTCGTCTGTTTTCGTACGATCTCCATAATCAGGACTACCGCCATTCATACGAATTACGCGGTTACGAGCGAACGAGAGATTCGCATGGATACCATACTCAAAATCACTGACACGATTGTCGTGACCAAGCGTTAATTCGACACCCATATTGCGGACGGTACCTAAATTGGCGGACATTGCCCAGTGGTTACCCACATGCGCAGGTGCATTAACACTAACTATAGCATCTTTCGTATCACGCACATATCCTTCCAGCGTTCCAGATAGTTTACCATTCCAGAATCCGAAATCTAAACCAACATTCCATTGTTCAGTGGTTTCCCATCTACCATTCTCATTAACCAGTGATAGCACAGCCGCACCAGGAACGACATTGCCACCTATGACATATCCAACGAAATAAGGACCAGGGGTTTCAATAGACTGCACAAATGCAGATTCATTCACTTGGTCATTACCCACTTGTCCCCAACCAAATCGCAGCTTCAAATTGTCTAAGTATTGCTTATCTTCCAAGAATGCTTCTTGATTAATACGCCATGCTAATGCCATTGAGGGGAAATATCCCCACACGCCTGCATCGCTCTTCTTAAATTTAGAGGATGCATCAGCGCGGAAGTTCACTGTTGCAATGTATCTGTCGTCATACGAATAATGCACGCGAGAAAAGACAGAAAGGCGGCGTGTGCGAGAAACCGCATCGCCCGATGTTCTTGTAGAGTCGTTTGGAGTATTGAAGACATACCAATTCTTCTCGTCAATATTAACGATGTCTTGACCACCAATACCCATATTGTAATAATCGTACTGCTGCATCGTTTCACCCGCCATGACAGAGAAACTGTGCTTGTCTATTTCTTGCGAATATGTGATGATATTATCGTTGGTGAGTGTCATATGACGAGTCATTGATGCTCCTACAGAGTTGTGCTCACGATAGTCGGCATTAGAGTACTTATAAGCATAATTGAATGTGCGATCCCTATTGTTACTCATATCCATACTCAAAGAAGGACGAATGGTAAGTCCATCAACTGGTTGGATTTCCAGATAGACATCTCCCACCCAACGCTCGATATTATTATTAGGTACTGTGTTGTTAATCATAGACATTGGATTCACAACATTCGTGAAGTTGGACGCAGCTGAAGGTTGACCTCCTATATATTCTCCTAAACCATTTTCAGCATCTTCTGGATAGTAAACAGGATCCCAAGGTGCCATTGCCAACGCCGCAGATAAAACAGAAGCCTGAGGGGAAGCGTTGTTATTCATTGCCCAACGAGATTTGCTTGTAGCAAAGGCAAGGTTTTCACCCACTTTTAACCATGGACGCACATTAAAATGCGTGTTCAGACGAATCGTTAGACGCTCATAGTTGCTACCTAACAAGGTACCATCTTGGTTAAAGTAACTTGCAGATAACATATATGCTCCCCATTCTCCACCTCCATCCACAGAAAGGCTATAATTGTGTACCAACGCATTAGGGCGGAATACAGCGTCTTGCCAATCCGTACCTCCTGCTTCCGCATACTCTCCATAGTCAAAATTGACTGGATAGAATGGGTTCTTACCGCCTACATTATTTGTCTTTTGCCACCAATAATCAAACCCTTTGTTCCAGTTGCTGATGGCCTTCGCTCCACCCGCCATTAGAATCTCCGTTTCGGCTTGATCCATAGCATTCATAACATCTAACTTACGCCAGCGGTTTTGAATACCCCAATAAGCATTGAAACTAATGCCAGCTTTGCGATTCTTGTCGCCTGACTTAGTGGAAATCAAAATTACACCATTAGCTGCTTGACTACCATAAATCGCAGTAGCAGAAGCATCCTTGAGAATTTCCATAGATGCGATATCTGATGGCGTGAGGAAGTTAATGTCAGTTAGTACCACACCGTCTACAACATAAATAGGATTAGCTACGGATTTGATAGTTCCTATACCGCGAATTCGGATTTCGGCACCAGCACCAGGCTGACCCGAATTAGCATTCACAGTAACACCAGCAGCTTTACCTTGTAAGGCTTGGTCAACAGTTGCCATAGGAGTTTTTTGCAAATCCTCAGCCTTCACAGATGCGACAGAACCTGTAAGGTCTGACTTTTTCATCGTACCATAGCCGATGGCTACCACTTCTTCGAGCATCACATTGTCGGACTTGAGTGTGATGTGCATTGAAGCAGCGGTGGCTTTGACTTCTTGGGTAATATAACCCATGTAGGAGATTACCAAGACATCGCCTACTTTGGCCTCAAGCAGGAAATTACCATCAAAGTCGGTGATAGTACCATTCGAAGTGCCTTTCACCATTACATTTGCACCGATTACTGGATCGGGTTCGCCCTCTGCCATCACTATACCAGAGATAGTGGTCTGTGCCAATAGAAAAATTGGCAAAAGCAGAAATAAGCATGTGAGATTTAAGCGTTTCATTGTCGTTGATTTTGAATAAATACGTTGCAAAGATACAACAATATTCGCATACACGCAAGATATAACGAACATGTTTTACAACATATTTTTCACATATATAGTAACTATTTTTATACTACACTTATATTATATATCATTGTTTATCTGGTATTTGTATTTATATAA
The DNA here is from genome assembly GCA_945787425.1 of uncultured Bacteroidales bacterium. Taxonomy (GTDB): domain Bacteria; phylum Bacteroidota; class Bacteroidia; order Bacteroidales; family Paludibacteraceae; genus Colicola. The sequence continues at coordinate 3,599 of CALZHO010000004.1, read as the reverse complement.
AAATACTACATAATATTTGCGTTTTATTTGGCAAGAGTGAGTTTTTGTAGTAGTGATATTCAACAAAAATACAGATAATTGCTCGAAAAACAATAAAAAACATATATCGCAATTGCCAAAAATATGCTGGAAAAATAGTAGAAAAGAAGTAGGAATGTGCAGGATGGTAAGCGAGTGGTAACGGAGTGGTAACGGAAAAGATGAGTGTAAGTAGATATAAATTTACACAAAAGTTTGTGTAATCCAAAAAAAAAGCGTACCTTTGCACCATATAACTCAGCAGATGCTTAAATTACTGCTCATATTATCCATTCTCACGACGAATCCGCATACTCAAGATGCCAATATTGGTGTCCTTATCTGCGATTATCACTCAGGTGACACCATCGAGGCATACCGTCCGAATGCTGTGATTCCCCCAGCATCTACCATGAAACTGCTGACCGCAGCGACTGCATTGGAATTGTGGGGTAGCGACTATAGAATACAAACACCCATCACCTATTCGGGTTATATTCAAGACGGCACGCTCCATGGTAATCTATACATAGAGGGGCGAGGGGATCCTACCTTTGGCTCACGCTATGTGGGTAAACACAACTTTATGTACACATGGGTACGCCGTTTGCGCGAGGCAGGCATACAGCATATTACAGGTTCTGTGGTAGCAGATTTGAGTTTCTTTGACGGCAACGCACTCAATCCCGCATGGCTATGGGAAGATGCAGGCAACTACTACGCACCTGGCATATTCGCATTATCATACCAAGACAACACGATGAATATCGTACTGAAAAGCGGTGCTGTGGGCAGTATAGCAGAAGTATTATACACCACACCAGAGATACCCGAAATAGCATTTGAAAATCATATCCGATGTACACATATCACGTATGACGGCGCCTTTGTACATGGTATGCCCTATAACAATCAACGTTATTTGGTGGGCAGCGTACCATCCAACCAGCGTACCTTTGGTGTGCGAGGAGATATGCCCAATCCAGGATTGATTTTAGTACGCGACTTCACAAAAATCCTGCAACAGAATGGTATTCAAGTAGATAAGAAAGAGACATATATCAGCGAAGAAAATGTAAACAGTTCGCGTACACTTCTCTTCACTCACGAGAGCGAACCGATAAGCGAGATAGTGAGGCATATGCAGCAGGAGTCGGATAATCTATATGCAGAAATGCTATTTCGCACTTTCGGTGCCAAATACTCTATCCCCTGCACCATACACAACGCATCTGATTTTGTAAGAGAGTATTGGCGCAATAGAGGTGTCAGTTTTCGCAGTGGAAAGATATTGGATGGATGTGGCTTAGCCCCACAAAACACGATTTCACCCAGTATGTACGTACAGCTACTTCGATATATGTATGGTTCGACCCAAAAAGAAGCATTCTTGGCATCATTGCCTTGTAGCGGAGAGAGTGGAACCCTCAGTTCGTTTTTGAGAGACACTCCCTTGCAAGGAAAAGTGTGCGCCAAAAGCGGGACTATCGGTGGAACAAAGAACTATGCGGGATATATATTTTTGCCTGACGGAAGAATATGGGTATTTGCGGTAATGGTGAATAGCGCCAATTGCAAAACAAAAAAGATACAACGTGTGATAGAACAATACCTACTGGATGTATATCAAAGAAACACATAGCACCTCAACGCTCCTGCGTGAACAATATACGGATGCCTTACCTCACCTATACACCATACGCACGGATTACCAAACAGCAGGACGAGGACAAGCGGGCAATACATGGGAAAGTGAGAAAGGAAAGAACCTGCTCTTCTCTACCCTATTGCGTCACAAGGAACTACATGCTACGGAGCAATGGCGCATATCTATGTGGGTGGCTATCACCTTATGGGAGGTATTGGCAAAGCATTTGGGCAAAGAAAGGCTAACCATCAAATGGCCCAACGACATCTATTATGGCGACAAGAAACTGGTGGGGATATTGATTGAGAATGCGCTGATAGGTCAGTATGTGGAACATAGCATAGTAGGGATTGGTGTGAATGTGCATCAGATGAACTGGCAAAGCAATGCGCCAAATCCAATTTCGATGAAGGAGATTACGGGAAGAGAATATGATATTGAAGGACTGCTGAACGAGTGGATTTGTTCGATGAAATCGTGGGAAAATAGCAAAATTGAGGACCTATCATCGGCTTATCTACAGCACCTCTACCGCCGAGAAGGTTGGCATGAGTATGTGGAACGAGAAGTAAGTATAGCTCCTACATCCATAGCTGAAAAAGGAACGAAAAATACTTTTTTAGCCGAAATAGTGACGGTAACAGAACAAGGCGAACTCGTACTTCGATTGCAAGACAATGCAGAAAAAAAATATCACTTTAAGCAAATACGATTTGTGATATAACAAAAGTAATAATGAATAACTAAATAAAATATCTATCCTATGAAATCAATCATTATCACAGGCGGCGCGGGTTTTATTGGCAGCCATGTTGTACGATTATTCGTCAATAAGTATCCTGAATATCGCATCATCAACGTGGACAAACTGACGTATGCTGGTAACTTGGCTAACCTCAAAGACATTGAGAATAAACCTAATTATCGATTCGTGAAAGCCGACATCTGCGACTTTGACACCATATATGCTCTGATGCAAGAAGAGCAAGTAACAGGCATCATTCACCTGGCGGCAGAAAGTCATGTGGATCGCTCCATCAAAGACCCATTTACCTTTGCCCGCACCAATGTGATGGGCACTTTGTCGCTCTTGCAAGCAGCTAAACTCTATTGGGAAACGCAGCCAGAGAAGTACGAAGGCAAACGTTTCTATCATATCTCAACAGATGAAGTGTATGGTGCATTGGAGATGACTCACCCAGAGGGTATTACTCCTCCGTTCTCTACTCAAGCATCATCTGAGCACCATGAAGCTTACGGAGAAGACTTCTTCGTGGAGACAACTAAGTACAATCCACACAGCCCATATTCAGCTTCTAAGGCAAGTAGCGACCACTTTGTGCGTGCATTCCACGACACATATGGCATGCCTACTATCGTGACAAACTGTTCCAACAATTATGGTCCTTATCAGTTCCCAGAGAAGTTGATTCCGCTGTTTATCAACAATATCCGTCATCGCAAACCCTTGCCAGTATATGGCAAGGGTGAGAATGTGCGCGACTGGTTGTATGTAGAAGACCATGCACGTGCTATTGACCTTATTTTCCATCAAGGCACTATCGCTGAGACATACAATATCGGCGGATTCAACGAGTGGAAGAACATTGATATTATCAAAGTGGTTATCAATACTGTAGATCGTTTGTTGGGTCGCGAAGAGGGTGAAGACATGAACCTCATTACCTATGTCACCGACCGCGCAGGACACGATATGCGCTATGCTATTGACTCACGCAAACTGCAAGCAGAGCTGGGCTGGGAACCATCGTTGCAATTTGAAGAAGGTATTGAGAGAACTGTTCGCTGGTATCTTGATCACCAAGAATGGATGGACAATATCACCTCTGGTGAGTATGAGAAATACTATGACGATATGTACGGCAAACGATAAGAAATAACCTACTATAAAAAAATAAGGCGGCACATGATG
>CALZHO010000003.1 GCA_945787425.1 uncultured Bacteroidales bacterium | reverse complement strand
ACCCAATTTTGGGGTGGTGAGTTCCGCATTCTCCTCTCGGTCCAATTGCCATGCCGCAACGCCATCTACCATCGCACCCACATAGTGTTGCGCTTGCAGCATAGGGCATGCAAGGCCTATCATCATTAGTATGAATAATACTCTTCTTCTCATGGATGCATCAATTTACGATTATTTTTACACTGCGTTCACGGTTATCCTGCATAACCACTTTCATCAAATACACGCCCTGCACGCTTGGCATTGTCAGATAAGTTTCGCCATGCGCTACGACCTCCTGCATCATCATCCTTCCCAAGGCATCATACAGATATACCATTGCATTTTCAGGCACATGGCAACGCACAGATTGGCGTTGCTTGACCAGCGTCGGCTCTACCGAAATCTCGGGTTCTTCTTTTTCCAACAGAATCGGACAGCTCATCACTTGCGTACTGTCTGCTTGGGTAAGCAACACCGTATATTCGGCATCCTCCTCCAGTGGGTGATTGAGGTAATAGCCCGTTTCTCCTATCAACGGTTGACCATTCTTATACCATTGGAACGCCACAAAATCGTAGCCCCCGTTATAAGCACTGGTCAATACACAAATCACGTCATCCCAACGATATTCCAAAACCGAAGAAGGGAACTGAACAGTAATCGTCGTTTCCGAATCAAATAGCGGTATCTGGTGGTAATAGCCCGTAAGCTGGGCCTTATACACACCCGCACGCAGTTCTTCGTATGCAATCACCACACTACCGTCTTCAGCAATGGGGACAATAGTGTCATGCAAACCCGTAGGCAGCGAATCCAACTCAAAATGCACTGCCAACGAATCCAACCTGCCAGTATGATCCAGTTGCAATGCTATCTCCCCTTCATCGGCACAGATAGTAGAAACGACCAGCTCTTCCACTTCCACCTCTTCCACCTGCGTGTGTAGCGTGAGTTGCACCATACTGTCGCAGCCTGCCGCACTGGTGAGTGTGTATTCATATACACCCGCATCCAAAAGCGTATCGCCACAGAAGAACAAGGTATCGCCCAGCAATATGGTATCTTCTACAGCCACATGCCGAGTAGGTATTATTGTTAGATACTTAATATGAGTAAAGTCTATATCTGGATTGTAATGTTCTAAAACAGTATCCACGTACATGACATCTTCTGCTACTTCACATTCAAAGGTTAATTCCTCTCCATAAAACCAGAAAGTTTCGTGACAACATATCGTATCATAGGTTTCCCCTACATCATCGCCCATGGCATGGCTGGCAGGAGGCATCGCGCAGACAAGAGAACAAGCTGCAATAGCCATCAAAAGAACGAATAATTTATTTTTCATATTGTATAAGTGTGAGTAAACGTATTCAGTCCGCAAAGTTACAACAATTTTTCGACATATACAAAAAAATCGCACTCGCTGTGCGATTTTTAGTATAATCACCCCTAAAAACGGCGAAGACAAGTTTATACCACCGCTACACCAGCGATGTACAAGGAAAGTCAGCGTGGTAACGAGGTGGTAACGGAGTGGTATGCGAAGAGATGAGAGAGGAGACAAAAAAATCGCACTCCGATAACGGAATGCGATTTTCTTATTTACTTAGCGTAAACTCAATGGATTACTCAGCAGCAGCCTCAGTTGCAGGAGCCTCTACTGGAGCCTCTACAGGAGCCTCTACAGGTGCCTCTGCCTTAGGAGCAGCTTTCTTACCAGCACGACGGGTGGTCTTCTTAGCAGCAGCCTTAGGAGTCTTGAGCATGTTCTCGTTGTAGTCAACGAGCTCGATGATAGCCATCTCAGCAGCATCACCAAGACGGAAACCTGTGCGGAGGATACGGGTGTAACCACCTGGACGGTTAGCGATCTTCTCTGCTACGTTTTGGAAGAGCTCGGTAACAACAGTTTTTTGTTTGAGTTTAGCGAAGACGAGACGACGGTTAGCCGTAGTGTCCTCTTTAGCATGGGTAAGCAATGGCTCTACATACATACGGAGCGCTTTTGCTTTAGCCAAAGTGGTCGAAATGCGCTTGTGCGTAATGAGCGAGCAAGCCATGTTGGAAAGCATTGCATGACGGTGCGCTGCTTTACGACCAAGATGATTGAATTTCTTATTATGTCTCATTTTTGTTTTACTTTTTTAATTAATCATTAAGTTTGTATCTGCTAATATCCATACCAAAAGCCAGACCATTACGCTCAAGCAACTCGTCCAACTCGGTGAGAGATTTCTTACCGAAGTTGCGGAACTTAAGCAAGTCAGAACGATGGTACTTAACCAATTGACCCAATGTGTCCACCTCAGCTGCACGCAAGCAGTTGAGAGCACGTACAGAGAGATCCATATCTTGCAGACGTTGGTTGAGCAATTGACGCATGCGCAAGTGTTCCTCATCCAAAGTGTTGTTGGCAGGTTTAGCTTGATCCTCAATAATGATGCGCTCCTCAGAGAAGAGCATGAAGTGATAAATCAAGAGTTTAGCTGCCTCTGTGAGTGCATTTTGTGGAGTAATAGAACCGTCTGTGAGAATCTCAAGGGTGAGTTTCTCATAGTCAGTACGTTGCTCTACACGATAAGGATCAATGCTATATTTCACATTGCGGATAGGTGTGTAGATGCTATCAATAGCCAAAACACCAATAGCGTCGTTAGCTTGACGATTCTCATCAGCTGACACATAACCACGACCTTTATTGATAGTGATTTCGATTTCGAAGTCGGCAGTCTCATCCATTTCCGCCAAAAGCAAATCTGGGTTGAGTACGTCGAATGACTGCAAGTAGCTATTGAGCTCACCAGCCAACAACGCACTGTTGCCCTTCACGTGCATGCGAATGGTTTCACCATCTACATCCACACCATTTTTGCGAATGAAACGAACTTGTTTGAGGTTGAGAATCAAGTTGGTAACATCGGTGATAACACCTGGGATAGTAGCAAATTCATGATCAATACCATTGATCTTAATCGAACAGATAGCAAAGCCCTCGAGTGAGCCAATCAGCACACGACGAATAGCATTACCTACTGTAATACCATAACCCGGCTCGAGCGGACGGAACTCAAAAACTCCGCGTTTGTTGCTCGAATCCAACATGATTACCTTGTCAGGTTTAATAAAATCTAATATTGCCATGAATTTAATTTTTATTTAGAGTACAACTCGACGATTAATTGCTCCTTGATATTCTCAGGAATCTCCTCACGTTGAGGCATATTGATGAACTTACCAGCTTTGTCAGCCTCGTTCCACTCCAACCATGGGTATTTGCTGTGGTTGAATCCATCCAAAGAAGCAGTGATAACCTCCAATGATTTAGCTTTCTCGCGAACAGCCACAACTTGACCAGGTTTAACTTGGTAAGAAGGGATGTTAACAACCTTGCCATCCACAGTGATGTGGCGGTGGCTAACGAGCTGACGAGCAGCAGCGCGAGTAGGAGCCATACCAAGACGATATACTACGTTGTCAAGACGAGACTCCAACAATTGGAGAAGGATCTCACCGGTAATACCTTTGATACGTGAAGCTTGAGCAAAAAGGAGACGGAATTGACGCTCGAGTACACCATAGGTGTATTTAGCTTTTTGCTTCTCAGCGAGCTGAGTACCGTACTCAGACATTTTTTTGCGGCGGTTAACGCCGTGTTGACCTGGAGCGTAGTTACGACGATCAAGCACTTTGTCAGGACCGAAGATAGCCTCTCCGAAACGACGTGCAATACGTGATTTTGGTCCAATATATCTTGCCATTTTCTTAAAATTTTAATTGTTAAAAAATTATACACGACGACGTTTAGGAGGACGGCAACCATTGTGAGGCATAGGAGTAACGTCAACGATTTCAGTTACTGCGATACCAGCATTAGCGCAAGCGCGGATAGCGCTCTCACGACCTTGTCCAGGACCTTTAACATACGCTTTTACTTTGCGCAAACCGAGGTCATAAGCGACTTTTGCGCAATCCTCAGCAGCAGTTTGAGCTGCATATGGAGTGTTCTTTTTAGAGCCACGGAAGCCCATTTTACCTGCAGATGACCAAGAGATTACTTGACCCTCGCCATTAGCAAGTGTAACAATAACATTGTTGAAAGAAGACATCACGTGAAGTTGACCAACACCGTCAATCTTTACGACGCGCTTCTTAGCTGCAACAGTTTTCTTTGCCATAATTGATAGATATTATAGGTTGTTGATACTAAATTACTTCGTTGCTTTCTTCTTGTTAGCAACAGTTTTCTTTTTACCCTTGCGCGTGCGGGCATTGTTTTTGGTAGATTGACCACGTACTGGAAGACCAATACGGTGACGAACACCACGGTAGCAACCGATATCCATCAATCGTTTGATGTTGAGTTGTGTTTCTGAACGGAGGTCACCTTCTACTTTGTACTTAGCACCGATGATCTCACGGATTTTAGCTGCTTGGTCATCCGTCCAATCTTGTACCTTGATGCTTGGGTCAACGCCTGCCTCTGTCAAGATTTTCTTTGCGCTTGAACGACCTATTCCGTAGATGTAAGTCAAACCGACTTCTCCACATTTGTTTTGTGGCAAATCTACACCGACAATTCTTATAGCCATAATTATTTACTTTAAGGATATTGATTAAATGGTTTACCTCGATGAAATGCTTATCCTTGACGCATCTTCATTTTGGGTTCTTTTTTGTTGATTACATACAAGCGACCTTTGCGACGTACCAATTTGCAGTCAGCATTGCGCTTTTTTACAGATGCTCTAACTTTCATTTTTAATAGAGTTTTAGAGTGTTAATTATAAGGGTTTCGTACCGATTATTTATAACGGAACGAAATACGTCCTTTGGTGAGGTCATATGGACTCATCTCCACTTTCACACGGTCACCAGGAAGAATCTTGATGTAATGCTGACGCATCTTACCAGAGATGTGGGCGATGATGACATGACCACTTTCGAGTTGAACACGGAACATAGCGTTGGACAATGCCTCGGTCACAGTTCCATCTACTTCAATTGCATCTTGTTTTGCCATAATTGTAATGGGTATATTTTATATAAAACGATCTCCTAAAACTTGCTGAATATAGTCGAATGTAGATAGTATCTCTGCTTTTCCATTTCTCACGCAAACACTATGCTCATAGTGAGCAGCTGGCTTGCGGTCCATGGTGCGTGCAGTCCAACCATCTTCTTCGATAATCACTTGGCGACGGCCCAGACAAATCATAGGCTCGATGGCAAGCACCATACCCGATTTGAGTACCAGTCCATTGCCTCGGCGACCATAGTTGCACACCTCAGGATCCTCGTGCATGTCACGACCAATACCATGTCCCACAAACTCGCGAACAACAGAATAACCGTTCTTCTCGCAGTGGTTCTGGATAGCGAAACCTATATCTCCCAATCGACGCCCAGTGATGGCCTGCTCGATACCGAGATAAAGAGCCTCTTTGGTCGTGCGCATGAGTTGCAGTGTCTCCTCTGCCACCTCTCCCACAGGGAATGTGTATGCAGAGTCAGCGTGCATGCCGCCCAGTTCTACCACAGTGTCAATGGATACTATATCACCATCCTTCAGGACAACCTTGTTGGATGGGATACCATGTACCACCTGCTCATTCACCGAAGTGCAAAGAGTAGCAGGGAAACCTTCATATCCGAGACAAGATGGTTTACCACCATTGTCGCAGATGAACTCATATGCCACCTTGTCGAGATCAGCGGTAGTAACACCTGGTCGGATGACTTTGGCTATTTCAGCCAAAGTCCTTCCGAGCAAGTCATTACTGCGGCGCAGGAGCTCGATCTCTTCTTCAGTCTTGAGGTAGATCATTTCGTATTAATATGCCATTGCGCCTGATCGTCCCTTGATGCGCATGCCAGACTCAAAGAATCCGTCATAGTGACGCATGAGGAGGTGACTCTCAATTTGTTGTAGCGTATCCAAGATTACACCTACCATAATGAGCAGTGATGTACCGCCAAAGAACTGCGCGAAGCCCATGCTCACACCAAAGAGGCGAGCAAAAGCAGGCAGGATAGCGATGATTGCAAGGAGAACAGATCCTGGCAATGTCAAACGGTTCATAATGGTATCAATATACTCAGCAGTTTTCTTGCCTGGTTTAACGCCAGGGATGAAGCCATTGTTGAGCTTGAGGTTTTCAGCCATTTGTACTGGATTGATGATAATCGCAGTATAGAAATAGGTGAAAACAATAATCAAGATTGCGAATACGAAGTTGTACCAGAATCCATCATTGTTCATGAAAGCGCGAGTGAAAGCATTTGCACCCTCTGCATTTGAGAAACCAGCCAATGCGATTGGAATAAACATGATTGCTTGCGCAAAGATGATAGGCATCACGTTAGCTGAGTTAACCTTCAATGGGATGTATTGGCGTACGCCACCGTATTGCTTGTTACCTACCATACGCTTTGCATATTGTACTGGGATACGACGTGTACCTTGTACAAGCATGATTGCGAATGCAAACACGAAGAGCAGGATAAGAATCTCGAGGATGAACACGATCAATCCACCACCTGCATCGTTGAGACGAGAAGAGAACTCTTGGATGATAGCAGCTGGGAAACGAGCAATGATACCGATGAGAATGATAAAGGAAATACCATTACCAAGACCACGATCGGTAATACGCTCACCCAACCACATAACGAACATAGAGCCCGCACACAAGAGAATAGTGGATGAGATGGTGAACCAGTTGAATCCAACCTCAAGCATTTGATTTGCTTGCGCCATTTGTACAGAAAGGTTTACCAAGTAACTTGGACCTTGGAAGAGCAAGATAGCTACGGTCAAATAACGAGTGATTTGATTCATCTTCTGACGGCCAGATTCGCCCTCTTTCTGCATCTTTTGGAAGTAAGGCACTGCGATAGTGAGCAGTTGGATTACGATAGATGCAGAGATGTATGGCATGATACCCAATGCGAAGATAGAGGCATTGGAGAACGCACCACCAGAGAACATATCAAGAAGAGCCATCAGACCTCCAGCAGTTTGAGCGCGGAGAGCGGTCAACGCTGTAGGATCAATACCCGGAAGAACTACGAATGATCCAAAACGATAGATGAGCACGAACAAAAGCGTGGTCAACAGACGGTTACGGAGATCCTCAATCTTCCAGATATTTTTGATTAACTCAATGAATTTACGCATACTAATTAGATTTTGTTGATAGTACCACCAGCAGCTGTGATAGCAGCCTCAGCTGATTTACTGAAAGCGTTAGCTTCTACAGTGAGTTTTGCAGTCAACGTACCATTGCCCAAGATCTTAACGAGTTGAGTCTTGTTGATGAAACCAGCCTCGTTCAATTCGATAAGACCGATTTTCTCCAAGCCTTTTGCCTCAGCAAGAGCTTGCAAGGTAGCCAGGTTGATAGCTTTGTACTCAACGCGGTTGATGTTCTTGAAACCGAACTTAGGCAAACGACGTTGCATAGGCATCTGACCACCTTCGAAACCAATCTTCTTAGAGTAACCAGAGCGTGACTTAGCACCTTTGTGACCGCGTGTAGAAGTTCCACCAAGACCAGAACCTGGACCACGTCCGATTCGTTTAGCGGTCTTTACAGAACCAGCAGCTGGCGTTAAATTATTTAATTCCATAATGCTACGAATTTTTTAATTAGTCAATAACTTTAACCAAGTGTTTAATTTTGTTTACCATACCGAGGATAGCAGGAGTAGCCTCATGCTCAACGATGGCATTCATCTTGCGAAGACCAAGAGCCAACATTGTATCCTTTTGCACTTGTGGGCAGCCGATTGTGCTGCGTACTTTTTGAATTTTAATAGTTGCCATGATTTTCACAAATTATTATCCGTTAAACACAGTAGATAAGCTCACGCCACGGTTTTGAGCCACAGTGCGTGCATCACGCATCTCGCCGAGAGCAGCGATAGTAGCCTTAACGAGGTTGTGAGGGTTAGAAGAACCTTTGGATTTAGCCAAGATGTCAGTTACACCAGCAGACTCCAATACAGCACGCATCGCACCACCGGCTTTTACTCCGGTACCGTGAGATGCTGGTTGGAGATAAACGCGTGCACCACCAAACTTAGCAACTTGCTCATGAGGTATAGTACCCTTGAGTACTGGCACTTGGATAAGGTTCTTCTTAGCAGCCTCAGTACCTTTGGCAATAGCAGCGGTAACTTCGCCTGCTTTACCAAGGCCCCAGCCTACGATACCATTCTCATTTCCAACAACAACGATGGCTGCAAATGTGAATGTACGTCCACCTTTGGTAACCTTAGTTACACGGTTGACAGCGACGAGGCGCTCCTTGAGCTCCAAGTCTTGGGTTGATTTTACTCGATTCATAACAGTCTCTTTGTTTATTAGAAATTGAGACCTGCCTCGCGGGCAGCATCTGCCAATGATTTAACTCGACCATGATAGAGGTAGCCGTTACGGTCAAATACTACAGCCTCAACGCCAGCAGCCTTAGCTGCCTCAGCGATGAGCTTGCCTACTTGAGCAGCTTTCTCTGATTTAGTCATTTTATCTTTGATAGCGAGCGAAGATGCAGAAGCAAGAGTCTTGCCTTGCAAATCGTCGATAACTTGAGCGTAAATTTGGCTGTTGCTACGGAATACAGTCAGACGAGGACGCTCAGCGGTACCCGATACACGTGTACGGATAGATGCTTTAATTTTAAGTCTTCTTGCAATTTTCTGATTCATAACTTTATTCCTTTCTTATTATTTACCAGCCGATTTACCAGCTTTACGACGAACAACTTCACCTTGGAACTTAATACCTTTACCCTTATATGGCTCTGGTTTGCGGAACGAGCGAATCTTAGCGCATACTTGGCCAATGAGTTGCTTGTCAGCAGATTCCAAAATAACGAGTGGGTTTTGGTTACGCTCAGACTTGGTCTCTACCTTAAGCTCTTTAGGGAGTTGGAGGTAGATTGGGTGGGTATAACCGAGAGCGAAGTTGAGAGTATTTTGCATACCCGCAGCCATTTCCACGCGGTAACCTACACCGACGAGTTCGAGCACTTTCTTATAACCCTCGCTAACACCTATAACCATGTTGTTGATGAGTGCGCGATAGAGGCCGTGCATAGCACGATTTTCCTTCTCATCGTTTGGACGTGTAACGTGGCATACACCCTCTTCTACAGTCACAGTGATGTTAGGATTAACTTGTTGTTGAAGTTCACCTTTAGGACCTTTAACAGTCACGAGGTTCTCAGGGCTAACTGTTACAGTTACACCTGCGGGGATAGCGATAGGCAATTTACCAATTCTTGACATAGTCTTTCCTCCTGATTAATAGATGTAACAAATAACCTCGCCACCCAACTTCATTCCAAGAGCCTCTTTGTTGGTCATCACACCCTTAGATGTAGAAAGGATAGCGATACCGAGACCATTGAGCACGCGTGGCATCTCGCGATAGCCTACGTACTGACGAAGACCTGGGGTCGAAACACGTTTCAAACTCTTGATGGCGTTAACTTTGTTAACTGGATCATACTTCAAGGCAATCTTGATAGTGCCTTGAGGGCCATCCTCCACGAACTTGTAAGAAAGGATATAACCCTTTTCGAACAAGATACGTGTGATCTCTTTCTTCAGATTCGAAGCAGGCACCTCAACTACGCGGTGTCCAGCTTTGATTGCATTTCTGAGTCGAGTCAGATAATCTGCGATTGGATCTGTCATAATGTTTTGTTAAATTAATCCCGCCTTTCGGGACAATATTTAATAAATTAGTTTTATTTATTCCCCAGAGGCACCTATGTCCTCTGGGCGAATTTCAGTTTTTTTACCAGCTTGCTTTCTTCACACCTGGGATGAGGCCTACAGACGCCATCTCACGGAATTGAATACGACTCAAGCCGAACACGCGCATATAACCTTTTGGACGACCAGTGATTTTGCAACGGTTGTGCAAACGTACTGGACTTGCGTTCTTAGGCAATGCTTGGAGACCTTCGTAGTCACCATCCTTGAGGAGTTGAGCACGTTTAGCAGCGTATTTAGCTACGAGCTTTGCGCGTTTTACCTCGCGAGCTTTCATTGATTCTTTTGCCATAGTCTAATTACTTTTTGAATGGTAAACCAAACTCGCGGAGGAGTGCGAAACCTTCCTCATCGGTCTTAGCTGTAGTCACGAAAGTGATGTTCATACCAAGCAGTTTGGTGATGTTATCAATGTTAATTTCAGGGAAGATGATTTGCTCTTGGATACCAAGTGTATAGTTTCCGTGGCCATCCATTTTGTTGTGGATACCTTTGAAGTCGCGGATACGAGGCAAAGCCACGCGAACGAGACGTTCCAGGAACTCATACATACGCTCACCGCGGAGAGTTACGCGAACGCCAATAGGCATTTTCTTACGTACCTTGAATCCAGCGATGTCCTTCTTAGAAACAGTAGCAACAGCTTTTTGACCAGTGATGAGTGTCATCTCTTGAGCAGCTACATCGATGATCTTCTTGTCAGCTACAGCTTCGCCGAGACCTTGGTTGAGAACGATCTTCTCGAGTTTAGGGCACTGCATTACAGTAGTGTAGTTAAACTCCTTCATCAGAGCAGGCACAATGCGCTCCAAATAATCTTGTTTCAAACTTGCTGTATTCATTATTAGATCTCCTTACCAGATTTTTTACTTACGCGGACAAGCTTGCCATCCTTCTCTACGCGGCCTACGCGAACTGGTACACCGTTCTCAACTGGGTTGAGGTTAGAGATATGGATAGGAGCCTCCTGTTTAACAATACCTCCTTGAGGATTTTTAGCATTAGGTTTGGTACTCTTTGATACCATGTTGACACCTTCTACGATAGCACGTTGTTTCTCAACGAGCACCTCCAGCACGCGGCCAGTTTTGCCCTTAGAAGCACCTGCGTTCACGAATACGGTATCACCTTTCTTAATATGCAATTTTGCCATACTTGTAGAATTTAGATGATTAGAGCACTTCAGGTGCTAATGAGATAATTTTCATGTTCGTTTGACGAAGCTCGCGAGCTACAGGACCGAAGATACGTGAACCACGAATCTCACCTGCGTTGTTTACGAGTACGCATGCGTTGTCATCGAAGCGGATGTAGCTACCGTCTGCACGGCGTACCTCTTTCTTCACGCGAACAACGATGGCGCGTGTTACGGTACCATCCTTAATGTCAGAAGAAGGAATTACACCTTTAACTGCTACTACGATGGTGTCACCCAGGCTGGCGTAACGCTTTTTGGTTCCGCCGAGTACGCGGATGCACAATGCCTCTTTAGCACCTGAGTTATCCGCTACTGTCAGTCTTGATTCTTGTTGTACCATATTACTTAGCCCTTTCTACAATTTGAGTTAAACGCCAACGAACAGTTTTGCTCAATGGACGAGTCTCCATGATACGTACAGTATCGCCGATACCGCACTCATTATTCTCGTCGTGAGCATGGAACTTGCGAGTTTTATTGACAAACTTGCCATAAATAGGGTGTTTCTCTTTCCAGTGAACTGCAACTACGATAGTCTTGTCCATCTTGTTGGAAACGACAATACCCTGACGCTCTTTTCTTAGATTTCTTGTTTCCATGTCAATTCGTTTTTTACTTTGTTAATTCTCTTTGACGAAGTTCGGTTGCAAGGCGAGCAATAGTCTTACGAGCCACCTTAATCTGCAACGGATTGTCAAGCGGAGAAATGCTGTGATTCAGTTTCATGCGAACGAGTGCCTCTTTCTCTGATGCCAAACGCTCTTGGATCTCAGCAGTTGTTAATTCTTTAATTTCAGCTGTTTTCATAATCCTGATTATACATTTTGGGTTGGGTCGTAATCACGTCTTACGACAAATTTGGTTGTAATAGGAAGTTTTTGAGCAGCCAAACGAAGTGCCTCTTTTGCTACATCGAATGGTACGCCGTCAATCTCGAAGATGATACGTCCTGGAGCCAATGGAACTACGAAGCCCTCTGGAGCACCTTTACCTTTACCCATACGTACGTCCAATGGTTTCTTGGTAATTGGTTTATCAGGGAATACGCGAATCCATACATGTCCTTGACGTTGCATATAACGTGTTACTGCGATACGGGCTGCCTCGATTTGACGACCTGTCAACCAGATGGTACCAAGACTCTTGATACCGAATGAGCCAAATGCGAGCTCAGTACCACGCTGTGCATTGCCTTTGATGCGGCCTTTTTGGCAGCGGCGGAATTTAGTTTTCTTTGGTTGTAACATAACTGTTGTAATCTACAAATCGGTTTAACATTATTGTTTTTTGTTTCTGCGGAAACCACCACGACGGTCATCACGACGGCGATCGCCACCACGACCATTCTCTTGCTTTTGTGTGAAGTTTGGAGCAAGGTCTTTCTTGCCATAAACCTCACCACGGCAGATCCAAACCTTTACACCAATCATACCTACCTTGGTGAGAGCACCAGCGTGGCAATAATCGATGTCAGCGCGGAGAGTGTGCAATGGGGTACGACCCTCTTTGTACATCTCGCTACGAGCCATCTCAGCACCATTCAAACGACCGCTGAGTTGGATTTTGATACCCTCAGCACCCATGCGCATGGTAGATGCGATAGCCATTTTCACTGCACGACGGTATGCAATCTTACCCTCGAGTTGGCGAGCGATCTTGTTAGCTACGATGGTAGCATCAAGCTCAGGACGCTTAACCTCAAAGATGTTGATTTGCACATCCTTCTTGGTGATTTTCTTCAGTTCCTCTTTCAATTTGTCAACCTCTTGTCCACCTTTACCGATAATAAAACCAGGGCGAGCAGTGCAGACAGTTACAGTCACAAGTTTCAGAGTACGCTCGATTACAATACGAGAAATACTTGCCTCAGCCAAGCGGGCATTCAAATACTTGCGGATCTTGGTATCCTCAAGGATTGTATCTCCGTAGTTCTTACCGCCAAACCAGTTGGAATCCCAACCACGTACAATACCAAGGCGGTTACTAATTGGATTAATTTTCTGTCCCATTTCGTTAATTACTTAGCTTCGTTAGTATTCTTAGTATCTACAAAAATAGTAACATGGTTAGAGCGTTTGCGGATACGATAGCCGCGACCTTGAGGAGCGGTCAACAGACGTTTGAGCATCATACCGCCATCTACCATGATTTGACTTACATACAGAGTCTCTTGGTCAGCTTTCTTACCAGTTTTGGTCTCCCAGTTAGCAATAGCAGATTTCAAGAGTTTCTCGAGAGCACGTGATGCCTCTTTAGTAGAGAAATGCAACGCACCCAGTGCACGGTTCACTTCCATACCACGAATCATATCGGCAACAAGGCGCATTTTGCGTGGAGAGGTAGGAACGTTGTTGAGCTTAGCAAAGTATTGACCCTTACGAGCCTCTTTCATTGCCTCAGCTGTATTATGTTTTCTAGCACCCATTTTGAATTCTAAAATTTAATTTGTTGTGAATGACTCATGGATTAACGGTTACCCGAGTGACCACGGAATGAGCGGGTTGGAGCAAACTCACCGAGTTTGTGACCTACCATGTTCTCAGTTACGTACACAGGGATAAACTTGTTTCCATTATGAACTGCGATAGTGTGACCTACAAAATCAGGAGAAATCATAGATGCACGGCTCCAAGTCTTGACTACTTCTTTCTTGCCAGACTCATTCATAGCCAACACCTTATTCTCCAACTTTACGTTGATAAATGGTCCTTTTTTCAATGAACGACTCATAAAATTTCTCTTAATTTAATAGGTTATTTCTTTCTTCTTTCAATAATGTATTGGTTGCTCAAGTTCTTTGGAGCACGTGTCTTGTAGCCCTTAGCCAACAAGCCCTTGCGTGAACGTGGGTGTCCACCTGATGCGCGGCCTTCACCACCACCCATTGGGTGATCTACTGGGTTCATTGCCACACCACGGTTACGTGGACGACGTCCTAACCAACGGCTGCGACCTGCCTTACCACTCTTCTCCAAAGCGTGGTCGCTATTGCCAACCACACCTACTGTTGCTTTGCATGCTGAAAGCACTTTGCGCAATTCGCCTGAAGGCAATTTGATGATTGCATACTTATCCTCGCGAGAAGACAATTGTGCAAACACACCTGCCGAGCGAACCATGCAAGCACCTTGACCTGGACGCAACTCGATGTTGTGGATCAAAGTACCAAGAGGCATGTTTGCCATTGGAAGAGCGTTACCAACTTCAGGTGCCACATCTGGACCTGAGATTACTGTTTGACCTACTTGCAAACCGTTTGGCGCAAGAATGTAACGTTTTTCGCCATCAGCGTAGAACAAGAGTGCGATACGAGCCGAACGGTTTGGATCGTACTCAATAGTCTTTACTACTGCTGGTACACCATCTTTGTTACGTTTGAAGTCAATTACGCGATATTTCTGCTTGTGTCCACCACCAATATAACGCATGGTCATCTTACCTTGATGGTTGCGACCACCTGTTTTGGTTTTTCCAAACACAAGAGATTTCTCTGGTGCACTTGCGGTAATTGTGTCAAATGCGCCAATAATTTTGTGTCTTTGCCCCGGTGTAGAGGGTTTTAATTTACGTACAGCCATTTTTAGATATTGCTATAAAAATCAATTGTTTCACCTTCTTTCAATGTAACGATAGCTTTCTTGTAAGCAGCCTTCGCGCCACGAATCAAACCGCTCTTGGTGTAGCGTTGTTTGGTCTTTGGTGCTTGGATAAGGGTGTTTACATCCAAAACTTGTACATTGTACAATTCTTCTACTGCCTTCTTGATCTCTACTTTGTTGGCAGTACGAACTACCTGAAAACCATAACGGTTGAACTTTTCGCCTGCGGCGGTCATCTTCTCAGTGACGATTGGTTTTAAAATAATTGCCATAGTTGTAACCTCCTTATGCTAAAGTTGCCTCAATTGCTGCTACAGCGTTCTCTACAAGAACTACAGCGCTTGAGTTCATGATTGCGTATGTATTCAGTTCATTTACAGTCACCACGTTGGTGCGCTCGATATTGCTTGCTGACTTGATCACGTTGTAGTTGTTCTCAGCCAATACGAACAATACTTTCTTACCTGCAACTTGAATGTTATTCATTACCTCGATCATTGCTTTGGTCTTTGGAGCCTCGAATTGGAGAGCATCCAACACGATGATTTGACCAGCAGCTGCGCGGGTGCTGAGTGCACTGCGACGAGCCAATTGTTTAACCTTCTTGTTGAGTTTGAAGCCATAATCGCGTGGAACTGGACCAAAGATGGTACCACCACCTACACGTACTGGAGACTTCAAGTCACCTGGACGAGCACCACCGCCGCCCTTCTGACGACCGAGTTTGCGTGTAGAGTGAGCGTTCTCACTACGTTGTTTAGCTTTTGCTGTACCTTGACGATTGTTTGCCAAATATTGTTTTACATCCAAATAGATGGCGTGGTCGTTAGGCTCGATACCGAAGATAGCGTCATTGAGAACGATCTTCTTGCCGGTCTCTTTACCGGCCATGTTCAAAATACTAAGTTCCATACCTTCTTATTTGTTAATAACAACGATTGAATTTTTAGCACCTGGCACACTTCCCTTGACCATAATCAAATTGTACTCAGGAATCACTTTAAGTACTACGAGGTTTTGAACAGTAACTCTGTCAACGCCCATGTGACCTGCCATGCGAGTTCCCTTGAATACGCGGCTTGGAGTTGCACACGCACCAATAGAACCTGGAGCACGAAGGCGGTCGTCTTGACCGTGAGTAGATTGACCTACACCACCGAAGCCGTGACGTTTAACAACACCTTGGAAACCTTTACCTTTAGAAGTACCTGTCACGTCCACGTAAGAGTTCTCTTCGAACATCTCCACGGTCAAGGTATCTCCCAGTTTGACTTCTTGTTCGAATCCATCGAACTCTACGAGGTGACGCATTGGTTGTACACCTGCAGCCTTGAAGTGACCAGCTTCTGCTTTGTTGGTGTGTTTCTCGCTCTTTGGCATGAAACCTACTTGTACAGCAGCATAGCCATCCTTCTCAACTGTCTTGAGTTGGGTAACAACGCAAGGACCAGCCTCAATAACGGTGCATGGGATATTCTTGCCATCAGCACCGAACACGGATGTCATTCCGATTTTTTTACCTAATAATCCTGGCATTTTAGCTGTGATTAAAATTGTTAATAATTATTTTTCCACTCTCGCCCTCGGGATTCCGTGTCTCGCGACCTTGTCTATCCGCGGGAAGTGGGTTGTTGTTTTGTTGCGGACCCATTCACCTCCACTCCTGATGCTCGTCATTGGAACCGATCATCTATCGTCTTGGCTCTTGGCTCCTTGTTCTTTGTTCTTTGTTATTAAACCTTGATCTCTACTTCCACACCGCTGGCGAGTTCGAGCTTCATCAATGCCTCTACAGTCTTTTGGTTGGACTCATAGATGTCAATCAAACGCTTGTAGCTTGACAACTCAAATTGCTCACGACTCTTCTTGTTAACAAAGGTTGAGCGGTTCACAGTGAAGATGCGCTTGTGAGTTGGCAATGGAATTGGACCACTTACTAATGCACCTGTTGCTTTTACGGTCTTCACAATTTTCTCAGCAGACTTATCTACCAAATTGTGGTCGAACGATTTCAGTTTAATACGAATCTTTTGACTCATTGTTGTAATTGTTTTTTAATATTGTTTTACTTCACCCAGAGCCCGTGCATCCAAAGAGTCATTTGCTCAGATGACTCGCTCAGGGTCTTTACCTTATTTATTATACGCATGCGTGCGCACATGCACGAGGCGTTTTTTTAGTACCGGAAGGTCGGTCACCCGACCAACCGGTTATTTAGTCTTACACCAGATCAACGCGACCGCCTACCTCTGTCAATACAGTCTTAGCGATTGTGCTTGATACTGCGTCATAGTGTGAGAACTCCATGCTGCTGGTTGCACGACCAGAAGTGATGGTACGCAAGGCGGTTACATAACCGAACATCTCGCTCAATGGTACCTTAGCCTTGATAATACGTGCGCCTGTACGAGCGGTATCCATACCCTCTACTTGACCACGACGTTTGTTCAAGTCGCCGATAACATCACCCATGCTCTCCTCTGGAGTTACCACCTCAACCTTCATGATTGGCTCCATCAATACTGGCTTAGCCTTAGCGCATGCGCTCTTGAAGGCCATTTGAGCACAGATATCGAATGAGAGTTGGTCAGAGTCAACTGGGTGGAAGCTACCATCCATCAGAGTTACTTTCAGTTTATCTACTGGATAACCAGCCAATACACCAGTCTTCATAGCAGTAGTGAAACCTTTCTCTACAGCTGGGATGTACTCTTTAGGTACGTTACCGCCCTTAACCACATCCACAAATTGCAAGCCACCTTCGAAGCCCTCGTCTGCTGGCTCAACGCGAACAATAATATCCGCGAATTTACCACGACCACCAGATTGCTTCTTGTAGGTCTCACGCAACTCTACTGGAGCAGAGATTGCCTCACGATATGCTACTTGAGGACGACCTTGGTTACATTCAACCTTGAACTCACGTTTCAGACGGTCGATAATAATCTCCAGGTGAAGCTCACCCATACCAGAGATCACTGTTTGACCTGTTTGCTCGTCAGTCTTAACAGTAAATGTTGGATCCTCCTCAGCCAATTTTGCCAAACCTACA
>CALZHO010000002.1 GCA_945787425.1 uncultured Bacteroidales bacterium | reverse complement strand
CGGCAAGACATCACGTCTTGGTGGTCGCCGAAGATACAGAGGGCGTGGCTTGCCAAAGTACGAGCAGACACGTGAAAAACAGATGGGATGAGTTCACCCGCGATCTTGTACATGTTAGGGATCATCAGGAGCAGACCTTGGCTGGCGGTGAAAGTAGTGGTGAGAGCACCTGCGTTGAGCGCGCCGTGCACAGCACCTGCGGCACCTGCCTCAGATTGCATCTCTTGTACCAACACTGTCTCGCCGAAGAGGTTCTTGCGACCTGCAGCAGCCCACTCGTCCACGTTCTCCGCCATAGGAGAAGATGGGGTGATAGGATAGATGGCTGCCACCTCGGTGAACATATACGCGATATGCGCCGCAGCAGCGTTACCATCAAGGGTTAAATACTTTTTTTCTTTCATTGTAGTAATAATTTAATAATTATGTTCGTTAGCGGCAAGCCGCTGATATTTACTTCATGAATGGTTATTTCGCTTCGCTCATGAAAGGTTACCTTGTGAAGTTCAGCGAAGCTAACTTTTCAGCACAGCTGGGTTTCATGCAAGCATAACTCCTCAGCCCGCAGGGCTTAATATAGGAAGCCGAAGAGCCAGAGCGGGATGTTCTTTTGGCTGCCGACTTCGAGGTCGCCGATGGCGCAGTAGCGGATACCCGTCTTGCTTGGGGTGGTGGCACAAGCGTCCATGTAGTACTTGCCATCGATGATGAACATCGCACTGCGGTCGGTGGCGTTGATCTTGTGGTTGCCATGCAAGGCATTGTAGAAGAACGTCTCGGCTACCGTTTGCTGATCAATCTCACGAATAGAGGTGGCGTAGCAAAGATTGGTATTCTGCATATACACCTTGGTAGGTTTATATGGGAACTGCTTACCTTCGGGATAGAGCAGATTCAAGAGGCGCGCGTCCTTGAGGTACTTGATGTAGTTCATTGTGGTGGAACGCGAGCAGTCAATGGCTTGCGACCGACTACTGACATTCAAGCTACATGGCGTTTCTTGCAACATAAGGTGCAAGAGTTTGCGCAACTTAGGCAAAGAACTGACTTCAATTTGCTTAACCAGGAGCACATCTACCTCCAAAATCATGTTCATCATTTTCAGGAGCGACTCGGAGAAATCGTGCGGCTCAAGGAAAAGCGGATAATAGCCATGGTGGAGATAATTCTGAAAATATTCTAACGGATGGATGCTTTGACATATGCGATGAGCAATTTCCACATGGTTGTGCAATATCTCCTCCAAGGAGAAGACCGGCAATTTCAAACCTAATGTAACATTCAAATATTCACGAAAACTAAATCCACGCAGATTGTATGGATGAACGATTGAAGCCAAGTCCTTGTTGTCCTCCACCAATCGCATCACCGACGATGCAGTAAAGACAATATGCAGATTAGGATAGTGGTAATAGCACTGGCTCAGTTCGCGTGACCAGTTGGGATACTTGAATGCCTGATCAATAAGCAACGTGCGTCCACCCGCCTCAACAAACTTCCCTGCAAATTCCACAAGAGAGTGCTCGGTAAAATAGAAGTCATTGAAATTCACATACAGTGTATGCTGACTCAATTCGGGATTGGTTTTGCGTAATTCTTTAGCATAATTAAGCAAGAAATCTGTTTTTCCCACTCCGCGTCCACCTTTGATAGCAATCAGGCGGTCGGACCAATCTATCTCGTCCATCAGCACTCGGCGCGCAGGAACTTGCACGTGCTCCACCAGATAGTTATGTGTCTTATAAAATGCCTCCAACATACCTTATAAATTTTGAACGTTGTTATCAAACCATTCTTTCCACGCTGCAAAGGTACAACTTTTTTTGCAAATTTGCAAACTCTACGTGACATTTTTAACAAAATATTCAAAAAAAGTCCTCAAGTCGAAACTTGAGGACTTTGCTAAAAGCAATTTTGCAATTTATCCTTTAGAAATTGCGCCGCTTGGGCAAACATCAGCACAAGTGCCGCACTCTGTGCACAAGTCAGCGTCAATTGTGTAAATGTCACCTTCAGAAATTGCGCCCATTGGGCACTCATCGATACATGTACCACATGCGATACATTCGTCAGAAATTACGTAAGCCATAATCGTTTTAATTTATTGTTAAAAAAAGTTTTAAAAGTTTCAATGTTTCAAATGCGACTGCAAAGGTACAACAAAAAAATCAAAGTACCAAATATTAGGGATTAATTTTTACAAAAAATCTTTTCACTTTTTCTTCTTTGCTGTTTGCATTGCCGCCATTAGTCGGGCATTAGGGCCCGTTAACTGTTTATCAACCAGTCCTTTTTGTTTGGCAAAGGTAGTCCAATTCTTAGCGCCTTTCTCCTTGAGAGGCATCCCTAATTGCAGATAGTGGCAATAGGCAATACCGAGCGCATCAGAAGCATCCAACTTCTTGGGCATCTGCTCATCGGGTATATGCAAGAAGCGTTGCAGCATGTCTGCCACCTGATGTTTGTCGGCATGTCCGTTGCCCGTGATAGCCATCTTGACTTTCATAGGCGAGTACTCCACTACGGGTACATCCTTGGACAGAGCAGCTGCGATAGCCACACCTTGCGCATGGACAATCTTAATCATCGTCTGCGGGTTCTTGTCCACAAACTGCGATTCGATGGCCAGAACAGATGGATGATGTTTGTCTATGAGTGCTTGCAAGAAGAAGAACTCCTTTTGTAAGCGTGCGTACTGATCCTCTAATTTATGCACATCATACACGCCAAAGTCCACTATTTCGACCTTGTTGCCCATGGTGTGAATAAGGGCATATCCCATATACAATGTACCGGGATCCACACCAAGAATGATATGTTCTTTTACAAGTTTGTCAAGCATCGTATTGCGTGGTCTATCAAGTGGTCTTTGGCATAATCATTGGAGTCCACCACCGCCACCTTTTTGCAAAGCGTGAGTTTATCTCCTGGTTTTATTCGTTGCGCAATGGAATACCCTATCACATCTTGTTTTTCTATCTTAATAGGTCGTTGCACCAAGAGTTTGTCATTCTTTTTCAGTTGGTAACTCATAGCACAACACAATTGAATATTCATCGGTTGCAATTGCATCCATCTCCAGCACAAGTCATCTCCCACATGATTCATCAGTGAGTACCATTGATCCGCATCTTCTCCTCCGCTCAAGAGCGAGAGCAATGTGATAGGTCCTGTATAATTGACCGACCGCACTTCATAGACCAGTTGCATCAAGTTTTTGGCATCCATCATCAACTGTCGTTCTGCTCGCACCTTCAGGGTATGACCTTTAGGCGAAGTGGCCACAAAATGGCGTTCGAGAATCGGTTTATTCTTGTGCAGGCATCGATAGAACTGCTCCACATGCCAATCATGCAGATCCAACCGTTCGTCCTCCAACCGCACCGAAATCGCAGAGAGATTCAAAATAGAAGTATCAATTCCTTTTATATATGTGCACAAGCGATTAGGTGCCGAATAGTGCTCCTCGAAATGGGCCGTTTGGCATAGATAATCATTCGAGAATGTCAATTGCTGTTCGATGGCCATTTCTTGCGTAGGCAACCATTCGTTTTGCTCTATGGTCCAAGTATTGTATTGTAACATAATCTTCTAAAAACACTAAACTATAGCGTAGCGTCCACTAAATTACTTTGTTGTTTCCCTCACAATCAAATCGGTAGGTATCATTTCTGTTTGTGCTACTCCCGACCCATTCTCTAATCGTGCGAGCAAACGAGCCATGGCGCGTTTGCCAATTTCTACACCATGTTGCTGCACGGTAGTTAGCATCGGTACGGTAGCACGGCAAATGGGTTCATCGGAAAATCCGCATACGGCCAGTTCTTCGGGTATCTTCACGCCTAAGATTTGCGCCGCATGCAGCACACCAGCTGCGCAATCGTCATTCACACAGAAAATAGCATCAGGTCGGTTCTCCGCCTGCAATATATGTGGCGCATCAATGATGGCATTCAGTCGCGTATCGCACTCCACCACCATATTCTCATGAATAGGTATATTATAGTCATGCAACGCGTCTCTCCAGCCCTGATAGCGCCTGCGTGACATCTCCAGTTGCATGGCAGAGGTGAAGCACATTATTTTTTTGCATCCCGTATGAATGAGGTATTCTACGGCATTATACGATCCTCTATAATCATCCGAAACCACTTGATCGCATTTCAAAGACGGACATGGGCGGTCATACAACACCAGTGGTATGCCATTGTTTTGCACGTCATGCAGGTGTTGCAAATCCACCGTTTGCTTGCTCACGCCCACCAATATACCCGCTACGCGGCTGCCTATCAGGGTGTGAACAGCTTGTATCTCCTTGCTAACCACCTCTGCGGTCTGACAAATCAAAATCTGATAGCCCGCTTCATTGGCGGTCTGCTCTATTCCATTGAGGACAGAAGAGAAGAAATGGTGATTGAGTTCGGGAATAACCACACCAATGGTGGTATTCTTGTTCGTGCGCAAGTTACTCGCCATCACGTTGGGCTTGTAATTCAGTTTCTGCGCGCACTCCCGTACCAGCACCTTTGTCTGTTCACTGATATCAGGATGATTCTGCAATGCTCGACTAACCGTTGACACGGATACTCTCAACTCGCGAGCTATGTCCTTGATCGTTATAGGTTTCATTCGCTACTCTTTTTATTATCTGAATCTACACGTTCTCGGTTACGCACCGCACCACGAAAGATGACCAATACAGCACCTGCCACCAACACATAATCCGAATAGGGTTGTATTTTCATGACACTCAGTACTGCTCCCGTCAATAGTGCTACCAAGCCGACAATCAATAATATATTACTCCATTTCATGATTCAAAAACATGATTATCCTTATTCCACGATATATACATCTTCGTTGGGTGCATGCATGCGATACTCCTCTCGGGCGAAATGCTCCAGACTGTCCTTATTCGACAGCGTATTTATCACCGATTGTGCATGATTGATTTCCTCTTGCGTTTGAGCAATCTGTTCTTTCACCACACGAATCTTGCGGGCACGCTTCACATAATGAATTAGACTATTCTCGCCCATAAAAAAGAGCAATAGTGCAAACACATAAATAGCAATTGCGTACTTGTTAATCAACAATTTACGCATTTTGTTCCAAAACATTTTCTCTTCCATAGTATATTATTTAAATTTATTCCCGCAATTTGTCTGCAAAGGTAATGCAAATTTCCGAAATAAACAAAAAAAATGCAACTTTTTCTATGCAAACCACAAAAATATATGATATATTTGCATGATTGAAATCTTTTTTGTACTTTTGCAAAAAATTTTTACAATAGTAAATCACATTCAATTATGAGAAGAATCTGGTCTATCACACTGATGAGTATTTTGTGCCAAATACTGCTGGCGCAAACCAATGTTACCATAACGGATACGGAGAACTGGAAATACACCAGTCTGCAATCCTACGTAGGACAAACCATACGTTTTGATGTGCCTTTTTATGTATGCAATAATTATTCAAGCAATCTGACTATCTCGCCTAAACGCACATTCACGCCCACCAATCAGGCATTACCTCTCAGCGATGCTTATCTTGCCCTCTTGAATGCGAACAAATATGGCAGCATCACACTGACCAATGTGAGTGGTTATCATCGTATGGGCGAAAGGTTGCACAATCTCACGGTAAAAGTCAATAGTCAAACCAGTGTTAGTCTGGTTTCGTGCGACTGGAGGGGCAACACGCGCGCCGATATGGAGATGGGACCTGACTATGATGCCATTGATATGCGTGGACAACATACCCTACTCGTCTGCTGTATGAACCTCGAGTACTATCTCGTGGAGAACTTAGGCGGAAATATGGGAGCGAGCAACTCCTCGGAACACCAGAAGCAACGCGCTAAAGTCAGCAAAGCACTCGCGAAAATCAATGCCGACTTGTACGGCCTTGTAGAGATAGAGCAAGGTCAAAGTGCTTTGGCAGAGATAGCCAGCGACCTGAGCAAAAACACGGGTCGCCAATTTAGTTACATTGATGATGGCGGTTCCGCAAGTGGCACTTACACCAAATCAGGATTTGTATATTGCAGCGATGTGTTAGAACCGTATGGCAAGTTACGCGAGAACAACACAGGGGTACAAAAGCGCAAAAAGACGCAGGCGTTCGTTGAGAAAACTACGGGTGAAAAATTCCTCTTTTCAGTCAATCACTTCAAAGCCAAAAGCGGCAATGGCAGTGGCGCCAATGCAGACCAAGGTGATGGACAAGGCAGCTACAATGCAGACCGCGTGAAAGAAGCAAAATCTGTATTGACTCATTACGAAAACGACCGTTTCTATTATGGCGACAATGATATCCTGATTATGGGTGACTTCAACGCCTACGCTATGGAGGACCCCATCACGACTCTCAAAGAAGGAGGTATGATTGATTTGCATAGAGCATTTCACGCCGACAGCAGTTATTCGTATACCTATCGCGGCTCAACAGGTTATTTGGATCACGCGATGTGCAATACTACGCTCTATTCGCAAGTCACGGGCATGGTGGCGTACCACATCAATTCCGATGAAAGCGACAACTACACCTACGACAAATCCAACGACCAAACCATGTTCCGCTGTAGCGATCATGACCCCGTTATTGTGGGACTGCGTTTGGATAGTACTGCCACGGCTATCCCCGATATAGAGCAACCTAACATACATATCTACTATTCAGCACACACGCCTCATATCCGCAATGCAGAAGGAGGCGCCTATATGCTGTACATGTTAGACGGACGCAAAGCCACTCCATCCCCTGTGGCTATTCACTCCAATGATGAGCCGATTGATGATTTGGAAAAAGGTTTCTATATCATCAATATTTATGGGCAAGGCACCTGCCTACAAACAAAAATCCTGATACGGTGATGGATTTATTTTCACAAATCAACGATACCGAGCGCGAAGAGATTATCTCCTTGCGCAAAGAATTAGAGCAGGCCAACTATCAATACTACGTATTGAACGATCCTACCATGTCGGACTATGATTTCGACCAAAAACTCCGTCGTCTGCAAGATTTGGAGGCACTCTACCCCGACATGTTCGATCCCAATTCCCCCACCCAACATGTTGGTTCGGATCTGGATAACGAAAACAACGTCGCGGAGCGACATACCACCCAACAACGCGAAGCAGACAACGTGCAAAGCACCAACAACGCGAAGCCATCAACGCGCAGCCAAAAAGGCTTCGTTCAAGTGGCGCATAAATATCCCATGTTGTCATTGGCGAACACCTATTCACAAGAAGAAATAGAGGATTGGCTCAGGAAACTGCCAGCGAATGTGGAGATTGTGTGCGAATTGAAATACGACGGATTGAGCATTTCGCTCTGGTATGAGAATGGCACACTCACCAAAGCCCTCACCCGTGGCGATGGTACCCAGGGCGACAATGTGATTGACAACATCAAGACTATTGCTGCGATACCGCAGCACATTGGGATACCAGCATCCGAAATCCAGACACCTGCGTTCCTCGAACTTCGTGGCGAGGTGCTGCTCTCTTGGGCTGCGTTTGAGCGCCTTAATAAAGAGCGCGAAGCTGGAGAAGAACAACTATTTGCCAACCCACGCAATGCAGCTTCGGGTACGCTCAAACTGCAAGACCCCAACGAAGTAGCGCGCCGTGGATTGACATGCTACCTCTATTATATGCTGGGAGAAAACCTCCCCGCCAACACGCACTACGACCGCCTGCAGATAGCCAAGCAGTGGGGATTCCCCATCAGCGATGCCATGAAGGTGTGCCACTCGTTGGAAGAAGTGATGGCATATATCCATTATTGGGATATCGAACGCAAGAACTTGCCTGTTGCTACAGATGGTATCGTACTAAAAGTAAACGATTTGGCTACTCAAGAAGAGTTGGGATATACCGCCAAATCGCCACGCTGGGCCATTGCGTATAAGTTCCCTGCGGAGAAGCAACTCACGCGACTGAATGCTATCACGTATCAAGTGGGACGTACTGGTGTAGTGACTCCTGTGGCCAATTTGGAGCCCGTACAACTCTCAGGTACAACCGTACAACGTGCCACCCTGCACAACGAGGACTTTATCCGCCAACTGGACATCCGCGAAGGCGATATGGTGTGGGTGGAAAAAGGCGGCGAGATTATTCCGAAAGTCGTTGGGCGAGAGGCACCGCATAGCGGTAGTTTAGAGGACGGCGCAAGTGCCTATAGTTTAGAGGTTAAAGGCGAGGAATATACATTCCCAACGAATTGCCCCGAGTGCGGAACTCCATTAGTGCGTGTAGAAGGCGAAGCGGCATGGCGTTGCCCAAATGAGGCAGGTTGCCCGCCGCAAATCAAGGGTAAGATGGAGCATTTTGTTTCGCGCAAGGCGATGAATATCGACGGCTTGGGCAGCGAGACCATCGACCAACTCTACTCACAAGGCTTACTCCACAATATCGCCGATATATACGCCCTCCAGTTAGATGACATTGCCAAGCAAGAGCGTTTGGGCGAGAAGTCGGCACAGAACATGCTGGCAGGCATTGAAGTCAGTAAACAAGTGCCATGGGCACGCGTATTGTTTGCCCTTGGCATCCGCATGGTGGGCGAAACAACTGCTAAGAAGATTGCTCGCCGTTTCCCCAGCATCGACCAACTGCAATGGGCAACGGTCGAACAACTGACAGCTATCGAAGATGTGGGCGAACAAATTGCCAAGAACATCATTGCCTATTTCAACGATCTGGGCAATCTGGAGATTATCAACCGCTTACGCGAAGCAGGCGTGCAAATGGAGAGCCAAGAAGAGGAACAAACGCCCCAATCCGATCGGCTACAAGGCAAGAGCATCGTGGTTTCAGGCGTGTTCTCGCTCCATTCTCGCGATGAATATAAAGCAATGATTGAAGCGAATGGAGGCAAGAATGTAGGTTCGGTGAGCAAGAAGACCCATTTCATTCTCGCGGGCGAGAACATGGGTCCCGAGAAACGCAAAAAAGCAGAAGCATTAGGCGTTGCTATTCTCACGGAAGAAGAGTTTTTGCAAATGCTTAACCATGAATAATACACGGAAATGAACATACGACAAACAATATTTCAATTTATCCTTCGCCGTCAACCGAAGCGGCAAGTGGTGATGCGTCCATGGGATAAGGTGCGCACGGTGGCAATCCTCTATGATTGTGGTACACCCGCTGCCATTGAGCGTATGTTGGATACGGACAACAAACGCATTGATTTTTTCACGATACCCGATAAGAAGGAAATCCAATGGCTAACCCACTGTCCATCTTCATCGGTGCAATACCATCTGCGAGCATATCAATATGATTTGCTCATTGATCTCACCCAGCAACCTTCGCTTACATTACAATATATGGCCATGTATTTCCGTGCTGATTTTAAGGTTGGAAGACACATCTGCGATGGAATACACGATTTGACCATCCATACTCCTGCACAAAACACTCCTAATTACCTACTGGAGCAAATTTTGCGATATATTCAAATGTTTACCACCAAACAATCATCATTATGAAAGGTATCGGTACGGCACTCATCACGCCATTTCAGGCGGACGGTAGCATTGATTTTCAAGCATTGCAACGCCTCATTGAGCACCAAATCAATGGTGGCATTGATTATCTGGTTGTTTTGGGCACCACGAGCGAAGTGCCTACCCTATCACCAGATGAACAACAAAGCATCATACAATTTGTCATAGAACATGTAGCAGGCAGAGTGCCGTTGGTGTTAGGTGTGGGCGGAAACAACACAGCAGCGTTGGTGAATCGTTTGCAGCAATTGACGCCCGTCTTGCAACAGCATTTCACAGCCATTCTTTCGGTGACTCCATACTACAACCGTCCTCCACAAGAGGGATTATTTCAGCATTTCTGCGCTATTGCCGAAGCAAGTCCCATCCCCGTGCTGCTATACAATGTCCCCAAACGCACGGGCGTAAACCTATTGCCAGAAACCACTCGCCGTATCTACGATGCGCATCCTGATAAGATTATGGGTATCAAGGAAGCATGCAATAGTGTGGAACAGTTTACTGAAACGGTAGAAATAGCCCATGGTGATTTTGCTGTGATTAGTGGCGATGATGACTTGGCTTATGAGATGCTGCATGCGGGCGGTGATGGGCTCATCAGTGTAGCCAGCAATGCTTGGCCTGCTGCCATGCGCCAGTTGGTACACGAACAGAGTGCGCTGGTGCAACAGCAGTATGCCCACCTGATCCATCTGCTCTTCGTAGAGGGCAATCCTGGTGGTATCAAGACGGTGCTGAGCGAGATGGGATTCATCCAAAATGTTTTGCGCCTTCCATTGGTGGCTAATACGCCAAATCATCAGATGGTAATCCGCAAGGCGCTGGCGTATCACGCCGCTACAATCTAAATTCACACTGCCACAATCCAAATTCATCAGACACCCCCCTCTTGGTGTCAGGCGACAGGTTTCCTTCGAAACCACTCGGTTACCACTCTGACTTTCCTGACACTCCCCTGACAAAAATACAAAAATGGTTGCCCACCATCGTGAGCAACCATTTTTGGTATATTATCCTATGGATTATTCTTCTGGCTCGTAAACTAATACATTCTTGACTTCCCATGTTCCAGACATACCGTCTGATGTCGTATAACGGAATCCAAGATAAATGGATTGTCCCTTGAATGCAGACAAGTCCAAATTTCCTGTTGTTTGGAACACCCAAGATGACCCAGGAGGAACATTCAAAGAGCCATCTTCGTTTTTATTCCACTCCAATGGTGTCCAAGTACATGTAGTAACATCTCCTTTGTAATCAGTTGATACTAAAACTGCTGCCTCTTCTGTGAAGTTTGTTGCTTTGTTGAAGGCCTGGTCAAAAATGAGTTGTGGATTACGTGCTTTTTTCAACTTGATGACTGGCGATACCAACCATGCCTCACTATCCCAACTTGCATTATCCTTATATGCGGATGCACACATACCATATGTGGAAGAGTAATACCAAACATAGGTTAGTGGATCTTGCAATGTGACATTTTGAATAACGAACTTACCTTGTCCATGTCCAAGGAATGGTTCAGAAAGATAGGTAGAAGTATTCGCCTTCCATGTATTCTTCACTTCAAATGACATGGTTTCATCGGCTATGGTGGACAACATATTCCATGTAGTTCCATCATATGAAAATTCACCAAATACATTAGAGCCCTTGTCGTTTTTATAGATAACACCATATTTGGTATCTACTGCAGCATATGGGAAACGACGTGACAGATAGATATTGATTGTGGTCTGTGCATCTGCGATTTTAGAGGTTCCTATTGTGGCATAATCAGCATTAGAGAGTGCTATTACGTCTATCATATCACTTTGGAAGAGAGAAAAAGCACTATTAACATATTGATATACATAGGTCACTTCATCTGAAAAGTTCACGACAAATTTATAGCCTTCTTTCTTAAAAAAGTTATTTACTTGTTGCTCCAATGCAGGTATAATATCCTCTACAGAATTTAACGTAGTTTTTGGGAGAAATTCACGAATAATCTTGAATTCGTTATAATAGATAGGCATATCGGCTGTGATGCGATATGTCACCTCGCATATAGTACCTTCCGACAAATTAGGATAGCGAGCTGCCATAAAAGCAGGGATAAATAATTCTGGAGCGATCAATGTATCTGCAAAATATTTGTCAGTCTTCAAATTTTGCAAGCGTACGTACACAGAAGAATCATTTTCAAAGCTACCCATTGATATTGCCGTAGCGATATTGGTAGGATTGGATGCAATGGAGGCATAGTCTGCTTCTGTCAACGTATAAGCAAAATTACGCACGTCTTCAATCGAGGGTTGGTATCCCAACTGATTCTCGAGATAGAAATTCTCACACGCCACAAAGAGCAACGCGATTGTGAATATATATAATACTTTTTTCATTGTTCTAATAGTTTTTATGGTTATACGTTGTGTATTAGAAGTTTACCTTCAAACGGATATTATATGTCAAGCCTTTAGAGAAGTAGAAATATACATTGTCCACATTGACATCTGTAATGACTTCGGAAACCGTAGTTGGGTTCCATGCTTTCTCTATGTATATTTGGTTGAGCAGGTTGTTGATATTACCCGCGAGCACAGCATCCAACTTTCCAATTTGGAAATGATAGGAAGCGCGCATATCCATTGATCCACCTACAGGCACACGCCATGGCTCAAGCAAGTTCATTGTTTTACCCAGACTCAGGTTGCTTCCTGAAAGAGAATAGTATGCATAGTTGCGATCATACAAAGTATATTCAGCACCGATGCGGAAGCCCTTGAATGGTTTGAAGGTAATACCCAAGTTAGCCGTTGTTTGCGCAGAACCACCCACATTGATGCCTTTCATGTTGATGATTGCCCAGCCATGATTGTCTGCACCCATAGTAGTGATTTCTCCATTCATTGTGAGCGGTTGACCGTGTTGGTCATAGATATATCCAACCACTGAGTCGCTATCCCATTTCCAGTCGCCCAACGACAACATAGCAGAGATTTCCAACCATTTAGTAGGACGAGCTTTCACTTCAAACTCAAGACCCATGTGACGAGCGTTAACACCCGTCATATTCATGAAATACTCTGTTTGAGCGGGGTCAGATAAAGTAGAAGACTTGGTCATTGTCTTGTCCATCCATTCTGTGAAATAACCGTTAACAGCTACATTCACATACTCATTATGGAAACCATAACCAATTTCAGCACTTGCAATTTGTTCGTTCTTCGCCTCCACATTCACAGCGTTGCTTACACTCGCATCCATAAATGCGCCCTTATCCAAGTTTGGTGCACGTGAAATATAACCTACGTTTACAAATACATTATTGTGCTTATTGATTTCATAGTTTGCACCTGCTTTGATCGTTCCTCCCAAGAAACCAAGCACATCAGACTTGCTATGTGCTGCATCATAATAGAAGTAGTCCACCTTCCAGTAGTGGTTATAGTTTATAGATCCGTTCACGAAAGCAGACCAACGATTTTTGTTGTACTCTAATTGCGCAAAAGCACCCTCTTGTACTACAAAGCCGTCGTAGTTGCGATATGCAATATCACCAACGCTCAATTTTTCGGTCTTCCATGCAGGATCTAATGCTGCGCTATTATTCAGCGGATTTACAGAAGAGCGAGTTGCATCAATAAAGTACTCACCACCTAAAAGGTCAGAAATGACCGCCTTGTGTACGCCTTGATAATAGCGCACATCAATACCAGCGTAGAAATCAAACATATCCGCAAATTTGTTGGTATAAGTTGAAGTCACTCCATACCAGTTGTGGTCGTTGCGGTTCTCACAGATGACCAATTGTGAACCATAATAAGGTTGTTTCTCGCCATCGTATGCCTCTGCACTGGTATCATACATAGGGTTATTTTTGCTATTGATATCCATCACTGCGCCATAATCAAATGTTCCATTATCACGACGGAAAGTAGTGGATAACACACCATAGTTAGCACCATATGTCAAGTCTGAATACTTGTATTGCGAGCCATAACCAGGTTCTGCAGTACGTCCATAACCACGACCCAGAGATACATAGGCAGTAGTAGAGAGAGAAGACTTGTGGTCAATTTGCCAAACGTGGTTCAAAGAAATTTGAGGTTTGTGATAGACATTGTAGTTCGCAGAATTTTCATGCCCCTCATTATCATAACCGTAAGTTGGGTTATAGCGTGAGAAGTGCATACCATCCTTCATATACTTGCGCACATTGTTCCACTCAGCCATCGTCAAACCGCCACTACGTTGGTAGTGTTCTTGTGGCGCACCGAAGGCAGTCAATGACAATTGATGATTCTCATTGATACGTTTTGCTATGTTAGCAAAGTAGTTATAACCAAAGAAACTTGTACCTTGAATATATCCATCGCCCCAAGTGCGAGAACCCAGCACGGTGATTGCCCAACCATTTTTCATCAAACCTGTAGATACAGAGAATGCCACTTTGTTGAGGCCATTATCGCCCATTGCGTAAGAGAACGAGCCACCTTTCTTAGCATCAATACCTTTCGTTACAATATTGATAGTACCACCTACAGAAGGCGCACTCATCTTGCTGGCACCCAGACCACGTTGTGTTTGCATCACACTGGTCACATCCGCCAAACCTTGCCAGTTAGACCAGTACACGCGACCATTTTCCATACCATTCATAGGTACACCGTTAATCATCATAGCGATGTTGGTATTATCGAAACCACGCATCCAAATCTCGCTATCTCCCCAGCCACCGCCACCGTGGTTGGAATGCACACCAGGGGTATTCTTCAACACTTCCACAAACTCGCCACCGCCAATTCGCTCTTCAATCTCAAGAGCAGTCACTTGGCTCACAGCAATAGGCGTCTTGCGTTGTACTGCAATTTGACCCGTTACGGTCACGTCTTGCAAACCGACTGTCTCAGAAAGAAGTTCTACTGTTCCAAGGTTTGTCTTTTTACCAATAACAATTTCTTGTGTTTGATAACCTACATACGAGAACTGCAATGTAGCACCTGAGCCTACTGTAAGTTCAAAAAAACCATCCAAATCAGTAATCATACCATTAGTAGTACCTACCTCAAGGATAGAAACACCGATAAGCGGCTCCTTGCTGTCAGCATCAATCACTGTACCTGATACAGCCACTGACTGAGCGAATGTAGCAACAGTTGCTAAAACGCTGAAGAATAAAATCAGTAATTTTTTCATATTATTTGAATTATAATTATTTTACAACCTATTATCGAAACAAATCCAGCAATCGCTCCCACCATGATTTTTGGCGAACGATGTTGTAAGAAGGCGTGAGATCATAATCCACATCCGTATCATCCAACGCCTCTTTAATCTTCACTTCCAGCAAGTCGGCATATGCACGGAAGCCATAATCGGTCAAGTGTACGCCATCCACTGTTCCTTCCATCTCTGGTCCCACTTGTCCGTCGTATGTCATATAATACAAGCCCTTAGGATTCTCTGCCAAGTGTTGCTCATAGCCGCGACGGAATGCTGCATTCTTCTTGGGCAAGTACTCCGCAAAGAAACTATCATGACGAGTGTATGGATACATAATGCCCTCTACCATGATGATAGGAACTTCAGGGCGCAAAGTACGAAGTATGTTGATAAAATCGTAAGTGGCTGTATCACAACGGTCTTCGGTACAGTTTGGCACAGGGTCAATCACGTAGCAAATAGCATCCTCAATATCTGCCAACGCTTCTGCAATATAGAAATCCATGCGTGCATTACCAGAGGTGGAGAGATTGACACACTCCAAATTGTATTCGCGTTGAATCATTGCGCTTGGTACCATACCCACGCGACTGGCGCAACCGCCTTGTTGGATACTGGTGCCATAAATAACAATCTTGCCCATCTTACGAGGGTTTTCTACTTGAGGTTTTAGCAGTTGAGCAGTAGAATCCACACCGATCTGCAACCAGTTGATACCATCATAGAGTGGCAAGTAAATCATATATTCGTGCATTTCGCCATCCAAGTTCTCCACATAGAGTTTGGATTGGATAGAGTCAGCTTTGAAGTTCTTCTCTTGTGGGCGAGCGGTATTCACATGCTCCCACACATTACGCTCCTCGTTGAGGTAATAGAGGTCGGTGCCTTTGATACCGGTCATCGCCATATGTTGCATATGGAAATTGTTTTTCAGGTTGTATTGTGCTGCAATGCGTTTGCTATTGGTAGCAAAACGAACAGCTATTCCTGCGGAATGATTGTACAACCAAGCCTGTTCCTCGCGACAGCTATCCATAAACTGCTGAGGCAGGCGGGTATAGGGTTCGGTAGTATTATCCCAACCCTTGTTGATGATTTCAAAATTTGTTGCATCCTCGTAGCGGAAGCCAGGAAGTGCATCTGCGTATGCTCCAAGTACAGAGCATAAGAAGAAGCCAATACAGAGATAACGGTTTTTCATATTGATGATTATTTGGAGTAGTAGTAAATCTTTATCGTTCCGATAGTGCTACTCGATCTGTTAGTCGCGTTTCGCGCGTGCCTAATATATATATGCGCGCATACACGCGAATAAATAAAGTGAATAAGGTGTCTTGCCATTACGGCAGGGACACCTTATTTACTTTTGTTCACATCTAATTAGATAGACTTCTTAGCTTGTTCAGCGATAGCCTTGAACGCTGCTGGTTGGTTCATCGCCAAGTCTGCGAGGACTTTGCGGTTGATTTCGATACCAGCTTTCTTCAATGCACCCATCAATTGGCTGTAGCTCAAGCCCTCCAAACGAGCAGCTGCATTGATACGTTGAATCCACAATGCACGGAAAGTGCGTTTTTTGTTTTTACGATCGCGATAAGCGTACAGGAGACCTTTCTCCCAAGTGTTTTTGGCAACTGTCCAAACGTTTGCACGGCCACCAAAATTGCCTCGTGTGAGGCTCAAAATCTTCTTACGACGGTTGCGCGAAGCAACGTGATTGACTGATCTTGGCATAGTTTTACTAATTTAATAAATTTGGTGGTTAATAATTAACGGAGAACCAACATTTCGCGAACGGAGCGCAAGTTTGTTGAATCAACCAATGCAACGTGAGTCAAGTTGCGTTTTTGTTTTTTAGTCTTCTTTGTCAGAATGTGACTCTTGTAAGCGTGTTTACGCTTGATTTTGCCCGTTCCGGTAAGAGTGAATCTTTTTTTAGCACCGGAATTAGTCTTTACCTTTGGCATTTTGTTAAAAATTTAAATTGTTAATATTGATTTTAAGTCTCAGGCAGCCATTGGTGGCCTTACGACTATGCTGTGAAGTTCAAAAGTTCTAAAAGTTTTAAAGTTCCAAAGGTGAGTTATTTCTTTGGAGCGATGTTGACAATCATGCGTTTGCCTTCGAGCTTTGGCATCGCTTCCACTTTGCCATACTCCTCAAGATCATTTGCAAAACGCGCCAACAACAACTCGCCTTGATCCTTAAAGAGGATACTACGACCGCGGAAGAAGACGTATGCTTTCACTTTATTGCCCTCTTTCAAGAACTCTTGCGCATGCTTGAGTTTGAAGTTGTAATCGTGCTCATCGGTTTGAGGTCCGAAACGAATCTCCTTGATTACCACTTTCGCAGAGTTAGCCTTGATCTCTTTCTCCTTGCGTTTTTTCTGATAGAGGAATTTCTGATAATCCAAAA
This sequence comes from uncultured Bacteroidales bacterium, assembly GCA_945787425.1. GTDB lineage: Bacteria > Bacteroidota > Bacteroidia > Bacteroidales > Paludibacteraceae > Colicola. The sequence continues at coordinate 467 of CALZHO010000002.1, read as the reverse complement.
TGCGGCACACAGGTGGCACAGCATTGGCTGAAATTTCTACTAAGTCCAAGTTCATATCATCCGCCATGCGCATCGCTGCTTCATACGAATATACACCTTGCTCAACATTATCGCCTACGAGGCGAACTTCCTTTACGCCACGAATTGCATCATTGATGCGGTTGGGCATTTCTTTTTCTACACGGCCACGACGTTGCTGTGGGCCTTTTTGTGGATTTGCTATAGTTTTATCCTCCTAATTAATTAGTAAAAAACGCACTTGAATTATACCTTAATTACGTTCGCGCACAATTCAGTGTGCAAAGGTACTGCTTTTTTCTCATTCTACAAAATATTTTTGAAAAAAAATCACATCTAATAAATTTTTTGTTCATTTTTGGTCTTTGTTTTTACGGTTATACATATACTATTGTACGGCTTTTCTTTGCTTGTTCCTTTGGGTGTACTATTCACAGCATATTCACAAA
>CALZHO010000001.1 GCA_945787425.1 uncultured Bacteroidales bacterium | reverse complement strand
GTGCACTGATTGGATTCTTGTGGTGGAATGGTTTTCCAGCGCAAGTCTTCATGGGCGACACAGGCAGTCTGACCATTGGGGGTATCATCGGTGTGTGCGCAGTGATTATTCACAAGGAGTTGCTGTTGCCCATCCTGTGCGGTATCTTTCTGATGGAGAGCGTGAGCGTGATTGCGCAAACACAAGTATATAAGTGGGCTAAGAAGAAAGGTATGCGCATGCGCGTGTGGAAACGTGCGCCGCTGCATGACCATTATCGCACCTCGGTGGAGCAGGTGCTCCGCAATGACCCAACGTGCAAAATCTTGTTCAAAGGTAAAGGTCCGTTGCTGCATGAGAGCAAGATTGTCTTGCGCTTCTGCATCGTAACCCTAATCTTAGCGGCATTGGCTATCCTAACATTAAAAATACGATAAACTATGAAGAAAATTGTTGTTTTAGGTGCAGGCGAATCGGGCACGGGAGCAGCCATACTGGCGAAAGAAAAAGGTATGGAAGTCTTTGTGAGCGATATGGGAGAGATTGCTCCCATGTACCAAGCATTGCTTGACCAGCACCAGATTGCATGGGAAGCGGGGCAGCATACCCCATCCCTGATTTTAGACGCTGATGAGGTGATTAAGTCGCCAGGTATTCCACTCACCGCCCCGCTGGTGAAGCAACTAATGGAGCAAGGCACACCTATCCTATCGGAGATAGAGTTTGCAGCGCGTTACACCAACGCCAAGATGATTTGTATCACAGGTTCGAATGGCAAGACCACGACTACCTCGCTGATTTTTGACATGCTGCGTCGTGCGGGATTGGACGTGGGTTTGGCAGGAAACATCGGCAACTCGTTGGCGTTGCAGGTGGCTCAAGAGGATCATGCGTACTACGTGATTGAGTTGTCGTCGTTCCAATTGGATAACTGCTACGACTTCAAGGCAGATATTGCTATTCTACTGAATATCACGCCCGACCACTTGGACAGATACGACCATCAGTTTCAGAACTATGTGGACGCGAAGTTCCGTATCACACGCAACCAGACAAGCAAAGATGCCTTTATCTATTGGAGCGAGGACCCCGTGATTAATCGCGAGATTGCACGCATTCAACCGCAAGCGACATTGTACCCATTTGGCTGCCATGAGCAGAATGTGGCATATACAGATGGCATTCATCTGGTGGTGAATAGCAAGCCAGAAGTGACGCCGCTACGCGTACCGCTGGAGGAACTAAGTCTGAGAGGAAAGCATAATCGCCTTAACTCAATGGCCGCAGGACTGGCAGCGCAGATATTGAACATACACAATGATGTGATACGCGAGAGCTTGCAGCAGTTTGCGGGCGTGGATCATCGCCTGCAATATGTAGCTACGGTGAGAGGTGTGCGCTATGTGAATGACAGCAAGGCAACAAACGTGAACTCATGTTGGTATGCACTGGAGAGCATGACCAGCCCTACGGTGCTTATTCTTGGCGGTACAGACAAAGGCAACGACTATAGCGAGATTGATGCATTGGTAAAAGAGAAGTGTCACACACTCATTTTCATGGGCAAGGACAACGGTAAACTGATTCAGCATTTCGGTGCCATGGGCATAAAACACATCTCCACCGATAATCTTGCGGACGCGGTACAAGCCGCGTATCAATCTGCCAATAAGGGAGATACCGTATTGTTATCACCTTGCTGCGCAAGCTTTGACCTCTTTAAGAATTATGAAGATCGTGGCGAGCAATTTATGAAGGCAGTACGTAACCTATAAAAAAGCGAAGAGAGATGAATATTCAAGGTATCAAACAATATATTCGCCAACAACTGCAATACATAGATCGCACGTATTGGGTGTTGTTCACAGCACTCATATTGGTGGCTTCTATTGCATTGTTTTCAGCCAGCAGTTTCTTTGTTTTTCAAAAAGGCAGTAGCACACTCGGTCCTATATTGTCGCAGATGATGTTTATCGTAGTGGGCGTGGGATTGGCTTTCGTGCTGCAATTTGTACCCAGTAAGTGGATTCGGTATGCAGGATATTTTGGTCTATTGGCTTCTGTGGTGCTGCTGATGCTCACCTTCAGTCCGTTAGGTGTGGAAATCAATGGTTCGAAGCGATGGCTGAACCTATTTGGCATCACATTCCAGCCATCGGAGTTGGCGAAACTGACCCTGATTATTGTAGTGAGCGATTTGCTGAGTAAAATCAAAACACAAGAAGACCAGCGTAAGTATTTTGGAATCGTCATGGGTATCACCCTGATAATCTGCGGCATTATCTTTATAGGCAACCTCTCTACCGCCATACTGCTGGGCGGAATAGTGGTTCTGCTGACTATTTTGGCTCGCGTACATGTGAAATATTGGGGCAGTCTGGTGGTAGCTATCGTGGTGTGTCTTATATGCGGTTATCACTTTGTGAATGAAGCGTATGTGAAGCCAAACCGCAAGATGGAGAATCAACTCATGAGACGTGCCATCACTTGGGTGGGGCGTATCAATGATATGCGCGAAGAGAACAAGACGCCCGATGCCGAATTTCGTATCACAGACGACAATTACCAGAGTTCGCATGCCAAGATAGCCGTTGCACGAGGTGGCAAATCGCCTTTCGGCGTATTGCCAGGTAATAGCATCCAACGTGATGTACTACCGCAAGCCTATGCCGATTATATCTTTGCGATTATCGTAGAAGAATGGGGAATCATTGGTGCATTGGGATTGATATTGCTATACCTGGCTATTCTATTTAGAGCTTGCATGAAAAGCAGTCGATACGCCAACTATTCCGCCATGCTCATGGTCATGGGATTGGCATTGATGCTCACTTGTCAGGCATTGATGAGCATGATGGTGTCGGTAGGCATCATACCTGTGACAGGACAGCCACTACCTATGATTAGTCGTGGCGGAACCAGTGCCTTGATTACAAGCATCTATTTTGGTATTATCATGAGCGTTTCGCGCGAGCAAACAGAGTTAGGGACACGCCAACAAGAAGCCATCAATCAGAGCCTGGATGATGTTCCAGATATTGAACTTGACTAATAACAACTAAACCATAAAATCATGAAATACCTTATCAGCGGCGGCGGAACAGGAGGGCATATTTTCCCCGCAGTGAGTATTGCAAACGCTTTGCGCGAGTTGGATCCGACATGCGAGATTCTCTTTGTAGGCGCTCTCGGACGCATGGAGATGGAACGCGTTCCACAAGCAGGCTACCCTATTGTGGGACTGCCAGTTAAGGGTTTTGACCGTAGTCACCCATGGCGTAATGTGCGCGTGGTGATAGATCTGGTGCGCTCGATGATTCAAGCACGCAAGATTGTACGCGACTTCCGCCCAAATGTGGGTATCGGCGTGGGCGGTTACGCGAGCGGTGCAGCCATGAAAGTGGCAGCTAAGATGGGTATACCCATCTTACTGCAGGAGCAAAATGGTTTTGCGGGTGTGACCAACAAACTGCTGAAAGATGATGCGAAGAAAATTTGTGTAGCATACGAGGGAATGGAGCGTTTCTTCCCCAAAGAGAAGATTATTTTGACTGGTAATCCTGTGCGTCAGAACCTGACATCTGGCAGCAAGGTGGAGGCGCTGAAATACTTCAACGAAACATTTGGCGTGAACTTCACCGCAGAGAAAAAGACGCTGCTCATCATAGGCGGAAGTCTTGGTGCGCGTACCATTAACCAAAGCATCATTGCGCACCTCAACGAACTGATAGAAAGCGGGATACAAGTGATATGGCAAACGGGCAAGAACTACTTTGCGGACTGCAAAGCAGCACTCACCAATAGCGCACTCGCGCGTCCAATAGGCGGAACGCCGTCCAATAGCCCAAGGGCGTCCGATGATTGCCAGTTACCTGCAATCATCTGCACCGACTTCGTTAGTCAGATGCCTTTGGCATATGCGTTGGCAGATTTGGTAATTTCGCGTGCGGGGGCAAGTTCGATTTCGGAACTGTGTTTGCTAGGCAAACCATCCATCTTGATTCCTTCGCCCAATGTAGCAGAAGACCACCAGACACATAACGCAATGGCGTTAGTGCGCAAAGATGCAGCAGTGATGGTGAAAGATGTTGATGCCAAAGAACAGATGGTGGGTACTGCGCTATCGCTTATTCAAGATAAAGCACGACTGGAATCATTGCACCAGCACATTCTCACGCTTGCCCTACCCGACTCGGCAAAACGCATCGCAGAGGAAGTAATGAAATTGACAAAGAAATAAAAAAGCATGTAATATAAAAAAGAACGCTGCATCGGTTGATGCAGCGTTTTTTGTTTGAGTAGCAGGTAATTACTTACGGATACCCAACTCTTTGATGATAGCACGATAACGCTCGATGTCTTTTGCCTTCAAGTAGTCCAGCAAACGACGACGCTTACCTACCAACATAGTCAAAGCGCGCTCAGTACCGAAGTCCTTGTGATTCTTCTTGAGGTGCTCGGTGAGGTGGTTGATACGGAAAGTGAACAGAGCGATTTGGCTCTCTGCAGAACCAGTGTTCTTAGCGTCATTGCCATACTTAGCAAAGAGTTCTGCTTTTTTTTCAGATGTCAAATACATTGTGATTTGATATTTAGTAAGTTAAACAATTATGACCTCGCATGATGCTACGATCCAAACGATGTCACATCTATAGTAATTATGAATTTTGAATTAAGAATGATGAACCCTTAGTCCAAAATTCGTTGCAAAATTACTGCTTTTTTCTAATATATGCAAATTTTGCGGTAAAAAAGTTGCAAAGTTTCAATAATTCCAACCTTTTTTCGTAAAACATCTACGATTATTGCTTGATTTGGAATGGGAAACTACCGATGAGTTCGCCATCTACGAAGAAATCGGCAGTGTACCAACCTATTTGCAAGATTTCTTCGACAGCCCAATACATAGCACCCGATATTTCTTCGCCTGCATACTCAAATTCCTTCGAAACGGAATAGGCAATCTCATTATTCTCGAAGCGGAAGAAATGGTCGATGCTCTTTTGCATAACCTCTCCGTCGGGACGGGTGATACGCATATAGAGGGTTTTTAAGCCCGGTTTATTGGTAATATTTCGTCCGACGGTATAGTCGAATTGGAGTTTCTGAATTTGGTTGTAGATAGTAGTCTTGCGGTCGCGCTTATTGAGAGGAATCATCTGAAAATGGGTAATCTCAAGCATAGATGCCCGGCTGACCACCTCTGCTAATTGCGTGCGTTCCTCTTCCAACTGCTGCGCTTGGCGCGCTACCTCTTGGTATTGCTGCTTCACTTGGAGGTTCTCAGCCACCAGACGTTTGTTGGTACGATCCAGTGAGTCGATCTGTTGCACATAGCCCACCATGACTTGGCGCACAGTTGCAAGTTCCTTCTTGAGTTCGGCAATACGGCGGGCGTTAGTGACCTTGGTGATACGAAGCTCCTCCAAAAGGTCTTGGACGCGCTGTTTCTCTTGCGACAGGAGTTCCACTAATGAGTCATTGTGGATATCTGGCGTTTGGTAGCCATCGAACTGGACAGCCAATTCCTCGTACTCCTCCTCTAATTGCTCTTTCTCGAACTCCATTTGTTCGACAATCTCTTTGATCTCATTCTTCTGCTGGAAGTTGATAAAAACGAGGACACACACACATAGCGCTAATACTACGATGCCTATAATCAAAGCAATGTACTTGTTCTTATTCATAATACGTCTAATAGTTTTTCCATTCGAGTGGAGCGTGATCCTTTGAGGAGGATATGCTTCCCTTTTATTGGATTGTCTTCTAAATACTTATGCAATTGTTCTACATTTTCAAATACTGGGTATGGCGACGTGGTTTGCAGGTACTCTTCTCCGACGAGTAAGACAGAGTCTGCTTTGCGCTCTGCCAACATATTCACTATATTCTGGTGCTCCAAATGGGAATAGTCGCCCAATTCACGCATGGCACCAAGAATGTATGTATCGCCCTTGAAGGCATTGATAGCTGCCTGCATGGATGTAGGATTAGCATTATAGGCATCTACAATCAGTTGGTTGTTAGCCGTTTGCATGGATTGCGAGCGGTTGTTGGTTGGCACGTATTGGCGAATTGCCTCCAATGCCTGTTCAGGGGAGATGCCAAAATACTCTCCTACGCATATTGCTGCTGACACATTCTCTGCATTGTATTCTCCCACAAGATTTGTACCAGTGGGCATGGTGCCCGTTGTATATGCCACTGTCTTTAAATCGCCTGCCATCTGTGCAAGGTATGGATTATCCGTATTGCGGAAAATAAATCCCTGATGCTCACGCAGATAGTCATACAACTCTTTCTTAGTCTGCTGTACGCCTTCAAACGAGCCAAAACCCTCTAAATGCGCACGACCGACGTTGGTGATGAGTCCATAGTTGGGTTCTGCGATGTCCACCAATTCTTTAATATCCCCAAGATGCGAAGCTCCCATCTCCACGATTGCGAGCTCGTGCGCACGCGTGATTTGTAATAAAGTGAGAGGCACACCAATCTGGTTGTTGAGGTTGCCCTGCGTGTAATGGAGATTATATTTGGTTGAAAGAACGGTAGCCAACAGTTCTTTGGTGGTCGTCTTGCCGTTGGTACCTGTGATACCGATAATCGGTAATCCAAGTTCACGACGCCATTCGCGCGCGAGGTCTTGCAGAGCGAGTAAGGTGTTAGGAACCAATAACGTACCCTCTGGCAGGTCGTATTCTGGGTTGTCAATGACAGCCAACGAGGCACCGCTTTCGAGGGCCTGTTTGGCAAACTTATTACCATCAAAACGCTCACCATGCAATGCAAAGAACACGCAACCTGCAGGCAGATTACGTGTATCTGTACTCACGCAAAGCGCATCTTTATCTTTTATCAGAAAATCCCAATTCATTGCAATATATCATTTCGCTGCAAAGGTACGAAAAAAAATGCACATGTGCAAGAAAAGTTTGCTTTTGTTGTCATAAGCTATATTTTTTCACCTTTCACCTCTCACCTTTCACCTTTCACCTTATCAATTACGGGTTCATGACGGGTTCATACTATACCTTCACTATCTCTACTATGATATTACTATGAGATTAATATGAGATAACTATGTGATTTTAATCCCTTGCTTATGCAACACCCTTACCACTCCGTTACCACTATCCGCAAATATGGCTGGAGAATGGCGTATAGATACACACTTTGTACATTTTGTACATTTTTGACACTTTCATAAAATTTACAAAGTTCCCAAAATGTACAAAATGTATTCTAATATCTATTAATTAATGTATCCGCATAACCGATTCTTTTTCATTCGATTATGCGGATTCGCCTTATCACCTAATAACCTTATCACCTTCATCCTACGGACTTTCTACGGACTCTTTCTCAGCCCTCCTCAAAAGTCCGCAGAAGTCTATTTCCAGCATTCCTTCTCCCTGAAAATCAATGAATATATTCCTTGAATATAGCGAGCGGTTTCTGCGGTTTTAGCGGTTATTGCGGTTTTCTAAACCGCTAAAACCGCAATAACCGCACATACATTTTCGTTGCCGAACACGAGGGTAAATTCTACTGGCTCACTGGTCGCACGGAGTGCCCATAGAAACGAATGTCGTAGTCCCTGCTCACGTCGTCTGAGCTGAAGTACAACCCACACGCGTTGTACGGGCTGCCCGTGTTGAGCGAACTCGACCAGTAGTAGCCGTAGCTGCCTGCGTAGTTGAGCGAACTGTCGTAGCGGTAGCCCGTTGCGGGGAGGAAGATGGACTTGTTGGTGTAGCCAGACTTCTTAGAGGTCACATTATAACCATATACACCGTTTTGAGTAGTCCATGTCCAAGTACATTGCTCACGCAATTCGATTAATTCGGCATCAGTAGGCATACGCCAACTACCACCCCAATTCGCACGAGCAGCATCATCGCTCAATTCCAATTGGGCTTTATTATCTACAGTACCATAATAGCTATCAGTACAGTACTTGGTTTGCCTGTCATAACTGCCATTGCACCATTTATAAGTACCCCAATCGTAGTTGCTCTTAGGTTGCGTTTCGCCCCAAGCGAAATAATCACCATACTTCTCTGGTTTTGTGGCACCTACATTGCAAGTTGCCCATTTGACCGACAAGCCGAGATCCACATACTCGTGACCATGATGTGAATCAACATTCTCTTCTGGTGCTATCATACTAATACTATCTACCTTGATGACATTGCCATCACTACAATAAATATAAAACTGTGCTGAAGCACTAATCGTCATCATAAAGGCGATGACTGCCATAAAAAGCTTTTTCATATTGTTGATTATTTATTAATTAGCCTATCCTAAATCCTTCCCTAAAAGGAAGGACTTACTTTTCACTTTATTATACTACCAAGTATATCATACCAAACTTTTTTGCCATCAGGCATGGTGGCACGGATAAATAATTTACCATTGAGCAACACTTTGTCTGTCGTGGCTTGCTCAAGAGTTTGCACCTCTTCCAATGCTGTAATCTCATTAGGATTTACCATTGCAAACATGATACTACGCACACCTGTCACATCCGCCTCTGGCACACTCACAGCAAGACTGCCCTTGCTGATTAACACACTAAAGTCCGTCACTGAGGTGTAGTCCAATTGCACCACCTGCTTGCTGCCGTCTGCCATTTGCAGCACCATCGCGGGGACAAGTTCGGCATCTTGAGCAAGAATAGGTACACTCATACTACATGAGTACAGACTTAGTAGAAATAAGAATAACTTTTTCATAAACTTAATAAGTTAAATTTTTTTCAAAATTTCAATTCACAAAGGTACAACAAAATTTGCGGATGTGCAAGCAAATAGCGTTTTTTCGCTATTTTTTGTTTAGTGAACGCATTTTTGGAGTTACTGCTTAGAGTTTTAAGGCGATTTATGCTCGGCTACTTAGCGCCGAGAACTAAACCAAAGGTAGAAAGAGTTTAGTTGTAATTTTGCAATCTTAATACAATGCACATTTTGGCAAAGGAGTACCCGAATACGATTCGGGAGTAAAAACAAAGAAATCGCCATTTATGTCCGAAAACGTAAATGGCGATTGATATATTTCCAAATGGAATAAACTTTTATCGCTCGAACAATTACTTTTTATTAGGCAACTCCAATCCGTAGCCTTTCTTCTTGTCCTCTACCTTCAGAGCAAGACTGAGCAAGAATGCCAAGACACCAAACGAAGCAAAGACAATCATGGGCACTACATAGCCGTTGGTAGAAACGCGGAGCGTACCAATCAACATAGGTACCAAGCACAAGCCAATATTCTGTACCCAGAAAATCAAGCAATAAGCAGAACCCAAAATCTTCTCATCGATAATCTTTGGCACACTGGGCCACATGGACGCTGGCACCAAAGAGAAGCTTACGCCCAACACCAAAATAGTGCAAAGCGCCAAGGTTTTGCTTGGATAAAGTGGCAAGACAAAAGCGAAGATACTATGGCAAATAACCATGATAATCGCACCTACCATCATCATTGACGCACCTTTGCCCTTATAATCAATAAACATACCAAGGAATGGAGTCAAGACCATCGCCAAGATTGGGAACCATTTGAACAAGCCAGATGCCTCAGCGTTGCTAATCATCAATGTCTCCTCGAGGAAGTTGGTTGCAAAGCGTTGGAATGGGAAGATAGCCGAATAGTACAATACGCACAAGAGGGCGATAATCCAGAACATCTTGCTGCTGAAAATCTTACCCAGGTCAGATACGTGGAACTCATCCTCTGGGTCGTGCATATCCGTTGCCTCACCAATAGCCACAAGTTGCTTGTCAAACTTGGTGTCCATGATAGTGAACACGAAGAAGTTGAGCAAGCCCACCACGAGCAGAAGCGCAGCGAAAAGCAAGGAAGCCACTACAGATGGTTGACCGTTCACAGCAAAATGCTCGCTGATAGCAGGAGAGAAAGCCATAGCAGCGAACACGCCAATACGAGCGATAGCCATCTCCAGACCCATAGCGAGTGCCATCTCCTTGCCTTTGAACCATTTAGCGAGAATCTTACTAACCGTAGTACCCGCCATCTCGCAGCCGCAGCCGAAGATCATAAAACCAAAAGCAGCCATCTTAGCAGAACCAGGCATAGCCGTCCACCAAGAGTTGAGCCAAACGATATTATTGGCATCAAACCAGTCAGAGATGCCGATATATTTGATAGACGCGCCGAGTACCATCAAGCCCGCAGAAAGCAAACCGGTGAAGCGAACGCCCATCTTATCCAAGATGATTCCTGCAAAAATCAGGAAACCAAAGACGCAGAGGATATACTCCGCAGAAGCGTAGGTACCAAAGACGCCTTGATCCCAACCGAGTGTATCGTTGAGAACAGATGCCAATGGAGAAAGGATATCCACGAACATGTACGCGAAGAACATCATCGATGCCACAAGGATGAGCACCGTCCAACGTGCAACAGCAGAGTCGCGGAGAGTAGATTGTAAAGTTTTTGTCATATTTATGAATGTTGAATTAAGAATTATGAGTATTTACAAGGCTTCGTCCTCTGGTTTTTCAACCAAGGGACGAGGCCTGTTTTTTTTCTTTTTTTTGAGCCATGCTGCTTTACGTTGTTCGTATTCAGCATAGTGAGATTCTAAATATCCGTCAGCCATTATTGGATACCCAACTCTTTCTTCACCAATGGCATAAGATTAAGAGCGTCAGGTGAGATATAGAGCATAGCCATTGAATCAAAAACATATGTGCAACCCTCAGCAGCACCTACCTTTTGGATAGCATCCAGCATACGCTTTTGGATAGGCATAAGGAATTCTTGTTGTTTGGATTGAAGGTCCTTTTGCGCAGTTTCGCGGAAGATATAGATGCGTTGCTCCATCTCTGCAATCTCTTGTTGACGGAACTCGCGAACACCAGCAGTCATGGTAGATTGTTGTTGTTGGAACTCAGCTACTTTCTTATTGAACTCCTCTTGCATGTTAGCAAACTGAACCTCGTATTGGTTAGCCAAAGTGTCCAATTTTGCTTGCATGTCCTTGAGTTCAGGCATTGCAGCCAAGAGTTCTTGTGAATTGATGTGTCCTAATTTTTGAGCATTTACGAGCATTGGCAATACCAAAGCCAACATAAAAATAATTTTTTTCATCGTTTTATCTATTTTTGTTAATATTATTCAGGTTCATTTTTGATAACAATTTGCAAAACCGAGGTTAAATGGGGGTGAGGAATTGTGCGTTTATTGTGCGTTCATTGTGCAGTGCGTGTGGCTATTTTGCGCCCAATCTCTCCAAGACCTGTTCCGAAATATCCAATCGGCTTGACATATAAATCAAACTGGGATCCGCCGAACGGTCCTTGATAATATCATAACGTTTTTCGGCAGCAATCTCTTGCACTACATTATAAATTTCCTCTTGAATAGGTTTGAGCAATGACTCGCGCTTTTTATACCACTCGCCCCCTTCACCAAAATACTTGCGTTTGAGTTCGAGTACATAACGTTCTTTTTCCAGAATCTCGCTCTCTCTCTTCTGCTTCATATCCGCCGACAAGAAAATCTGTTCGGTCTGATAGTTGCTGGTCAATATCTGCACTTCCTGTTGCGCCACATCAATTTCCTTTTGCCAACGCTTGGAAATCATGGTGAGTTGTTCGTTAGCCGTCTCATATTGTGGCAGGTTCTTCAATATATACTGCATATCCAGATAAGCAGCCGCAAACTTCTGTGCATCAACGTTGGACACCCATACGCCACATGCCAATATAATAAGCAAAAATAATCGTTTCATATATGTAAAAATTATAATTCTTGTCCTAACACGAAGTGGAATTGTGATCCACCATACTGATTGGAGCCATTGATAGGGTCAAAGCCCCAACCCCAGTCAATACCCATAAGTCCGAACATAGGCAAGAAGAGTCGCACACCTACACCTGCCGACCGTTTAAGATTGAATGGGTTATAGTCCTTGATGTCCGCAAAACAGTTACCCGCCTCCACAAACGCCAATGCCCAAATAGTAGCATTCTGCTCAAGAGAAATAGGATAACGAAGTTCCATTGTGAACTTGTTGTACACATATCCCATATTGCGCCCCGTGGCCTCATCATACGGTGTCAGCGAGCCCGACTGATAACCACGCATCGAAATATACTCCGTAGAATAGCTGGAATAACCAGACATACCATCACCACCCATGTAGAAACTCTCGAATGGCGATTTGACATTTCGGTTGTAGTGTCCTAAATATCCAAACTCAGCACGCGTCATCAAAACGAGTTTCGAATCTGGTGTCAGAGGCGTAAAGACTTTTCCCGAAAAACGCCACTTGTGATATTCCAACAGATTATACTTCTCTGAAGATGTCATTTGTGCAAATTGAGCATCGGTTGTACCCTTGATGAGTGAATATGGTGGAGTAATCTTCAATCCCAATGTGAATTGTGAGCCGCGACGCGTATAGATAGGATTGTCAATACTTGAACGCGAAAGTTGTAGATTGATAGCGAAATTATGGCTTGTACCATCGGTCAGAATCATGTATGGCCAGTCTTTCATCATATACAACTGGTAACTCAACTCGCCATAGAACGAGAAATAGTCATCTGGCCAACTAAGTCGTTTACCATATCCGACACTCACACCCAAGGTGCGAAGGTATTTGTTGGGGTCTGCTTCCGACTCCTGCAGTTGCTGCAAATAGTTGGAATTGCCCGAGTAGGCATAATAATTATAATAGGTGTTGTACAGATTTTGATACGCTTGATAATAACGATCCGAATATCCAGTCTGCGATGCAAAGAAAATGCTCGCACTCAATGAGTTAGGGCGTTTGCCGCCTAACCAAGGTTCCAAGAAACTAATAGATGCAGAGGTGTAGTACACACCATTGGTGCGTGCGTTGATGCTGAATGTTTGTCCTTCGCCCTGTGGTACAATACGATAGCTCTTCGGATTGAAGAGGTTTTGGATAGCGAAGTTAGTAAACTTCAATCCCAAGGAACCCACCAGACCTGTAGCACCCCAACCGAGTGAGAACTCGATTTGGTCGCTGGACTTTGTTTCCAGTTGATAGGTGATGTCCACCGTACCATCTTCCACATTGGGTTGAATGTCTGGCACCAGTTTCTCTTGGTCAAAGTGCCCCATCTGCGCCAACTCGCGCAAAGAGCGCATGATGTCGGATTGGCTATACAACTGACCAGGCTTGGTATATAACTCGCGGCGCACTACGTGCTCGTACACGCGCGTGTTACCTACTATATTAACCGCATTAATGGTAGCAGGTTGTCCCTCATACATGCGCATCTCAAAATCAATGGAATCATTATCAATGCGCACTTCAATGGGTTCTACATTAAAGAAGAGATACCCCTGATCGGTATAGAGTTTAGATACCGCATCATCATCCTCGTTCAAGCGTTTATTGAGCTCCTTGAGGTTGTAGGTGTCACCCTTCTTAATACCCAATACCGCATCCAAATAATCGTAAGGATAGACCGTGTTGCCCACCCACTTGATATTACCAAAGACATATTTTTGTCCCTCATCTATAGTCAGATAGACATCTACACGCGTGGAGTCCTCTGGCGAACGAACGATACTATCCGACAGAATAATCGCATCACGATAACCAATCTCATTGTATTTTTCAATGACCAGTTTCTTATCGTTTTCAAATTCGGCAGCAACGAACTTCTTGGTGCGGAAGAAGTTGATAATGTTATTATCATTTGTCTTCTTCATCGCAAAATTGATCTGGTTATCCGTCAGAGCCTCGTTGCCTTGAATGTATATATGCCCCACCTTGGTCTTGTTTTTCTTATCAATATTAACCGCTACTTTGACATAGCCAGGGTGGTCTTTGTCATCAAACTGCAATACTTGGACGGTAGCATCGTGGTATCCTTTTTCTTCCAGATACTTGATAATCACCTTGTTGGCGCGATCTTCCAAGTCAGGTGTCATCTGTCCGCCCTTCTGAATACCCACTTTCACCTCAATATCTTCCACCTCCGATTTGCGCAAGCCGTTGTAAGCAATATCCGAGATACGTGGACGCTGTTTCAAAGCGATTTCTAACCAGATCTTATCTCCCTCAATCTTAGTAGCCTTGATCTTGACATCAGAAAACAAGCCTTGTTTCCAGAAGCGTTTGAGCGATTTAGTAATCTGATCACCAGGCACTTCGAGTTTGTCGCCCACAGCCAATCCAGAGAATCCAATCAGCACAAAATCCTCGTAACTATCAGCACCAGTCACCTCTATACCAGCAATCTCGTATGTTTTGCGCTGCATGGTATATTCAATCACGGGCAACGCAGCCTGCTCCACCTGAGTTGTATCCACAGCAGAAAGCAATGTATCTTGCGCTGCCATTGGCAACGCGAACAACAAACACAATATGATGTTAATGAATCTGTTCACTGGTTTTTCCAAATCTTCTTTCTCTATGTTGATAATCCACTATGGCACGATAGAACTCTTCCTCTGTAAACTCTGGCCACAGGCAATCGGTGAAATACAATTCTGAGTACGCCAACTGCCACAGCAAGAAGTTACTGATACGCAGTTCACCGCTTGTACGAATCAACAAATCAGGGTCGGGCATCTGCGCTGTGGTCATATACGAAGAGAGCACTTCTTCGTTGATATCCTCCAGTAATATCTCACCTCTCTGCAGTGCAGAAGCAATATTGCGGGTGGCTTGAATAATCTCCCAGCGGGCACTATAGCTGAGCGCAATCACCAAGTTGAGTCCTGTATTTTGACTGGTTTCGCTGATGCAATCCTTGAACTTTCGCTGCGTATTCTCGGGCAAACGGCTCAAATCACCAATCGTGGATAAACGCACATTGTTCTTCATCAATGTAGGCGTCTCCTTGGCAATCGTATCCACCAGCAACGTCATCAGAGCATCGACCTCCTCTTTGGGTCGATTCCAATTCTCGGTTGAGAAGGCATACAAAGTCAAATACTCAACTCCCAAAGCAGCGGCGGCCTCCGTAATAGTATGAACCGTTTCCACGCCTTGGCGATGCCCATACATCCGCGCCAATCCTTGACGCTTAGCCCAACGCCCATTACCATCCATAATAATGGCGATATGGCGAGGGATTCGATTTTTCTGTATTTGCTCTTTGAAATTCATATTTAGGTCACAAGGATTATTCATCGCAGAAATAGCATATTTTGGTACGCTTGCCAAACTCAAACACAACGCCAATAGTCAGCGTGGAGACTAAGTCATTATTAAAGAGATTGCTTCCGTTCAAATCATTGGGGTTGTTCAACAACGAAGAACCATAATTCTTGATAGCCGCCTCATCGTCGTACCCACGCATATACCCCTCCACATTGTCCGATAAATAGATTTGATGTTGCCAACACACCTGCAATTGCCAACGCTCAGCAAATTTCCATTTCACGCCAATGCCAACAGGGACATAAAACGCAGGGCTATTCATATTCAGGAACTTAAATGATGGAAATGTGACGGTGCCTGGCAGCGCACGTGTTGCCTCCTTATTGCGAGCACTGATACCTATTCCCACACTAATGAAAGGAGTGATGGGTTTAATCCGCGAATCGAATGGATGCAATCCAAAACGGAAGAAATTGAACTCCGCCGTTGCATCTATATGCCATGCAGGGGTGACAAACCTCACCTTAGCAGGATGGGGTACCTCCTCCGTAGCCGAAGGTGTATAAGCAAACGCAATCCTCTGGCGTTGTGCCTTGATTTGCATTGCCCAACGCGAATCAAAATTATATCGGAATTGCCCTCCTAAGACCTCGCGAGGATTTGAGAAAAACATTTTAGAAGCATCTCCCATATAATAGCCACATCCCACCTGCACTCCTACCTCACACATGTACTCTGTGATAGAAGCACGAAGAATGGCGGGGCATGCTAAGCCCCACCATATAAGCAATAATATAGCCTTACTACGCGAGTTAATAACCTATCAGTAATTAACAATTGCACCGCCACGACCATTAGCAGGAAGATTGTAAATCACACCTACCGTAGCCGCGATATTATGCGTACTTGCCGCCTTGAATTTGCTCAACTCGACACCTGCGCCATTAGGATAGACTGTAACATCACCTTCCTTGATAGAACCAGCTGTGCTACCATTAAGATCACCATTGAGCACATACAAATTGTATTGGCAAGCCACTTTGAATTGCCAATTGGCTGCCATACGCAACTTCATACCAAACGCAAACGGTATGTACATCGCAGCGGTCATATCCTTGGCTCTAATCATAGGGTATGGGCTATTCATCTTACCATCACCCACTCCCCAGCGATAGGTAGCATGTTTGTTATACAATGAAGTACCCAAACCAAGTGCTACATAAGGAGTTACGGTATAAATCTTTGCATTACGATTTTCTACAAAACCATATTTCAAAATATTAAATTCCGCCATCAAATCAAGATTCCAAACACCATTATAGAAAAACAAACCATCTTTATATGCGTTAGAAATCTCTTTAAAACGTAAACGTTGACGCATACCTTGCACTTGTAGTGCCCAACGATAGTCAAAACGATAACGAACTAAAAATCCGTAGGACTCAAATGCAGGCATACCCTCAGAGTCACGCATCCATGCGAACTCATTGATACGAGTATAACCATCTTCAGGATTCTCTTCTCCCAAGAAGAAGCCTGCTCCTACTTGCAATCCCAACTCAATGTTTTGTGTTTGTGCATTCACGAACAATGGGGCGAACACCACCAACAAAACCCAAAAAAACTTACTATTCTTCATAACGACTATTTTTTGTTTTCTATATTTATACACATTTGACCCGCAAAGGTACTACTTTTTTTTGATATATGCAAATTATTTCTTCAATAAAATTTTGAAGGCCTCTGCCACACGACTCACCTCCACCACTTTTATCTTCAATCCATGCGTATTATACTTCTGCCCTGAAGGCACAATAATCTGCTGAAAACCAAGCTTTTCAGCTTCTCTTATGCGTTGATCTATTCGGTTTACTGGGCGTATCTCACCCGCCAATCCCACTTCGCCTGTCACGCATGTTTGTTCGTCTAATGCAATGTCCATATTCGATGACAACACCGCCGCCAACACTGCCAAGTCTATCGCAGGGTCATTCACGCGCAGTCCACCTGCGATATTCACAAACACATCTTTCTGCATGAGTTTGAAGCCCACGCGTTTCTCTAATACCGCCAAAAGCATGTTCAGCCGCCTGCCGTCAAAACCTGTACTACTACGCTGTGGCGTTCCGTATGCAGCACTCGCCACCAACGCCTGTACCTCAATGAGCAGAGGTCGCACGCCTTCGACTGCCGCAGCAATGGCTATACCCGACAAGCCCTCACGATTGCTTGAGAGCAGCAACTCGCTCGGATTCAGCACCTCACGCAAACCGTCATGCTGCATTTGGAAGATACCCAACTCGCTCGTGCTACCAAAACGGTTCTTTTGCGCACGCAAAATACGATATACATAATGCTGGTCACCCTCAAACTGCAACACCGTGTCCACAATATGCTCCAGCACTTTGGGACCTGCCAGCGAACCTTCCTTATTGATATGCCCGACAATCACAAAAGGCACATTCTTCTCTTTGGCGTACTGCAATATCCGCGCTGCGCACTCGCGCACTTGGCTCAAACTGCCTATACTTGCTTCAATGGATTCTGTACCAATCGTTTGAATACTATCCACCACCACTATCTCGGGCTGGATTTCCGTCACGTTATCCAAGATTCGCTCCAACGAAGTCTCTGCCAAGATATATAAGTTAGAGGCATCGCCAGATAGACGTTCCGCTCTCAGTTTCAATTGTTTAGCGCTTTCCTCGCCACTGGCATAAAGTGTTTTCTTGTCGCCCATTTTCAGCAGTACTTGTAATGCCAAAGTGGATTTGCCTATTCCAGGTTCTCCACCTAATAGCACCAAA